>ONDN01000017.1 GCA_900316595.1 uncultured Mycoplasmataceae bacterium
AATAAGTTTTTATCTATTTGCATATTTAATACTGTTGCTAAAGCAATACCTTTTTCTACAGCATTTTTATTAACTATTGGTAGTGTTCCAGGCAAAGCTAGATCTGTGAAACAAATATTTTCATTAGGTTTATTATTATGCTCACTTCTAGAATTAGAAAACATTTTAGATTTTGTATTTATAACACAATGTATTTCTAGTCCGATTGTTGCTAAAAAATTATTCAACATTATCTAACTCCTTTATCAAAATTTATAATCTCTTCAATTGCTAAAGCTATATCTAATAATTTTTGATCTTCATATTTTCTACAATTCAAATTAATACCTCATGGTAGTTTATTAACAAAACTTACTGGTATAGTAATTGATGGATTATGGCAAAAGTTGCTTAACATTAATAAATCGTCACTAACATTTAAATGATAATTACATTCTTTAAATTCTTTTATTGTTGGTGCTATAGATGATGCTGCTGGAATTAAATATGCATCATATTTATCAAAAATGTTATTGATAAATTGTTCATATACACGCTCAGCTTTTCTTGCTCTGTTTAAAATTTCATTAAAGTTTTTTTGATGTTGAATTAGTGATGCATAAATGAATCGATATTTAAGTTCTTTACCAAACCCATTTGTTCTATTTATTTTAACCATATCATTAAAGTTTGAATATGATTTTGTATAGTTAGTTCCAAATGTTAGACCTGTAAAACTACGATAGCAACTTAAAGCTTCAGTATATGAAATATAACGGTATACTGATGGAAGTGTGTCCATTAATTTTCAATCAACTTTAACTTTTTCAACCTTAAAGTTATTATCAATTAACAATTTAATTGTACGCTTATATTCATTTAATATATTTTCTTCTAAAAAATTTTCAATTCCTTCAAAGATAGCAATTTTGGGATTTTTAAATGGCTTTAAATTGTCGTAGTATTTGCCTTCAAGATCACAACTTGTATAATCAATAGGATCGGATTTAAAAATATACTGGCAAACAATAGCTATATCTGTTACATAGTTAGCAAAAATACCAACATGATCTTGTGAAGGCGCATATGGAAATACCCCATACCTTGAAATTGCACCATATGATGGTTTAAAACCAACAATTCCAAGATATGAACTTGGTTTTCTTACAGAATCACCTGTATCAGTACCAATTGAAAAAATTCCAAAATCAGCTGCTATGCAATTTGCATTTCCAGAGCTACTTCCTGAAGTAATTCTTGAACTATCAAAGAAATTGCATGTGTTACCATAAGCACTATATAAACCACTATTGCCTAAACCAAATTCATCCATGTTCGCTTTACCTAGTAACATAGCACCTTGTTTTTTTAACAACTCATAAACAGTAGCATTATAAGGTGGAATATAATTTTTTAAAAAATCACTAGCTCCAGTAGTTCTAATTCCTTCTGTTGAAATATTATCTTTAAGTGTATAAGGGATGGCAAATAATAAATTATCTTTATTTTGTTGAAGTTTATCTTGCAAAGAGTTAGCATCAATTAAATCAATTGTATTTGTAATAATGCTATTAGTATGCTTAATTTTTTCAAATATCTTTTTAGATTCTGAAATGACATCTTTAATAGATATTTGTTTATTGATTAATTTATTATGTAAATCTAATATCTTAGATTTTCCCATTTTTATTTTTTAATGACTATAAAGTCATTCTCCTTATTTTCAGAACAAGATAATATTTTATCTTTGTCATATTTAACAAATTCATCATTGTGAAGTCTATCAATATAGTTATGAGAAGGAAATTCAACATCCTTAAAAGTATCAATATACTCCAATTCATTTGCTGACTCACATGCTTTTTTTATTTTTGTAGTAATAAATTCTAATTCATCATCTTTAATTGAAATACCGATTGCATCTGCATACTTAATAATTTCTTGATTACTTATTTTTTTAGACATGTTATATCTCCTAATTAATCCAAATAGTTTTTTGAAATGTTTTCAATACGATCCTCATTGTAATCATATTTAATCAATCCAATAACAACTTTATATGAAAGAAATACAATAGCAAAATTTATTATCGCTATAATTGGATAACTTAATGTCCTTACAACCAATCAATGATCAAATTTGGCAGGCGAAAAAGCTTGATCAAAACAAGGTGAAAAGAAAACATTAATTGCGGCACTAGCAACAAATACTAAAAATATTGATTGAATGAAACAACTTACTCATATATTCTTGTTTTTTCTAGTTTCATATTTTTTTTCAAGAATAGCAATTTTATTAACTATCTCATTTTTCTTATCTCATCTTGATGAATATCAACTGGCCTGTTTTAATGCGGCTTCTGTCCCATATTTTTTTCTCATAATTCTATTTAAGAATCTTTTATTTGGATAATTTCAAAAAACATTGTATTTAATTTTCAAAAGAGATAATTTTGTATTACCAACACTAACAATAATCATAATTAGTCAAACAGTAATTAAAACAATTCCTAATGTTGAAGACAATATAGCAATTAAGATCAATTTAGAAAAATGGATCTCTTTTGAGAATATTGAAAGAGTAAAATAAGGATATTGTTGATATTGAATATAAAATATTAAAGCAATGATAATTGCTGAATAAAGTATTGATCCAAATATAGCATATTTAAAACTATTGTTTTTAAATTTAATTGTTGTTGATTGAAATAATCCTGCAATAATACCATAGGTTAAAACAATAATAAAGAATCCTGGATGAAACATACCTGCTGTCAAAGCTGTTGTCAATAAATCAGTTATTGCACCAATCAATAAACCAATAAATGGACCAAATAATAGTCCACCTAGTTGAATCAATACACCTTCAACTAAAACACGAACCCCTGGATAACCTCTAAAAATAATACCTAATAATCCAGATGAAATAAATGTCAATAACAAAATAATTGAAATTGACATTGAAATTGTCATAGCAACATTAGTTATCCCTTTAATGCGGATACGAGGAACAATATAATATCTTCGGTGTCAACGAACACGATAATATATTTTTTTAATTAGGGAAACAAGAGATATAAAAGTGACAAGACATATGAATATGATTATCATTTGTGAGCTTGATAATAGTGGTTGAGGTGCTTGTACATCTTTTATCAAAAACATAATAAATGTATATATTTATAATTATATAGATATATATACTTTAAATATGCCAATATTTGATAATCTGCTTATCGGTTCACATGTTAGTATGAAATCCCCTGACTATTTAGTTGGTAGTATAAATGAAGCTATTTCATATGGGGCTAATTGTTTAATGATTTATACTGGTTCTCCTCAAACAACTACTCGGGTAAATATCGATAAATTGAAGATAAAAGAATTTCAAGAAATTGCTAAAAAAAATAACATTAATTTAGAGCATGTTATTATTCATGCACAATACATTATCAATTTAGCAAACGATGATAAAGCAAAACATGATTTTGCTATTGAATTTATTGCAGCTGAAATAAAAAGATGCATAAAAATAGGTGCTAAATATTTAGTTATTCATCCTGGAAGCGCAACAAATTGTAGTGTTGAAAAAGGAATCAAAAACATTGCAGATGCAATAAATCAAATTTTAAAAAAAGTTGGTAAAACTGATATTGTTGTTTGTTTGGAAACAATGAGTGGAAAAGGAAACGAAATTGGTAGAAATTTTAACCAACTTAAAAATATTATTGATTTAGTAAACTCAAAAACAAATATTGGTGTTTGTTTAGATACATGTCATATCAATGATAGTGGATACAATATCAACGAATTTGATAATGTTATTAAAGAGTTTGATGAAATAATTGGGCTAGATAAATTGAAAGTAATCCATTTAAATGATTCAAAGAATCCTAAAGGTGTTGCAAAAGATCGACATGAAAATTTGGGTTATGGAACAATAGGATTTAATAATATTTTAAACATTGTCTATAATAAAAAACTTTCTAAGATTCCTAAAATATTGGAAACTCCATGATATAACAATAAACCATGTTATAAAAAAGAAATTGAAATATTAAAAAACAAAAAATGGGAGAATTTCAGATAAAAAAACGAACTGCAAATGCAATTCGTTTTTTTGTTTATGGTGCCGTCTATTGGAATTGAACCAACAACCTACTGATTACAGGTCAGTTGCTCTGCCAGATTGAGCTAAGACGGCATTAATTTCTTTAGCAAATACTATGATAACTAAAGAATTTTAATTTAAACTAGCTTATTATTCTTCTTTAAAGTTTTCATAGTTTTTGTTGAAACTAGAATACGCTTTGAAGAATTTCTACCAGTTTTAATTCTTGCAGATTGTAGATTTATTTTTCACGTTCTACGTGAGTGGTTCATCGCAAAAGATCGAGAATTACCACTCATTTGTTTTCTTCCTGTTATTTGATCTTTTCTACTCATAGTCTTATTAATTATATAAAAAATAGTGAATTATAAAAGTACTTATACAATTTGTGTAGGTGGTCATGGCTCAGGTTTAATGCCTCTACCAAATACTATTGTTAATATCCAAGTAGTCATCATAACACCTAATAAGAAAAATATGAAAGCATTATAACCTACGTTAATTCAAAGTCTTTGTTTCCTTGAATATTTATTAATGTTTTCAAATACTTTATTCTTTGCAGTAGGGGCAACAATGCTTTGGACTCCTTTTTCATTCATTCCGCAATATGCAAAAAAATTTGAAAATAACCATGCGTAAATTTTATAAAAAACATTAATCTTTGGACATTCAACACACAAAATTCAGCATAAACAACAAAGACCAAGTGATACAATTCAATCAATAAAGAAGTGTTGTTTTAAAAAGAATGTTGAAAGACAAACTAATATGGCATACATTCAAATTAAAGAAGTTACTAATGTTCTATATCATTCATTTTTCTTACTAAATGATTTATCATCTCTACCACCTAAAAAAGCAAGACCAATTATTATAGAACATGAACAGTGTTGTGAAGGACATGCACTTAAATAAACACCAGAAGTCCACATTGTTCGAACCGTGTCATACATAACACCTTGTTTACCATCAATTTGTTTTCAACCACAAGCTGCTAAATTGCCAGCATATGTTGGTGCAGCAGTATATATTATTGCTGTAATAAAGAATATAAATGCTGATATACCCAATACTTTATAACATGATTTAGCACCTTTAAAATAATAGATACCCATAAAACCAAGTATTCAAAATGGTATTGCTATTATGTAAATATAAAAGAATGCAGGAATTACGGGAATGTTTTGTTCAAATGTTCATGGTTCAAATACATAACCATTAGTTTGTAATACTTTACCTAATGAATAACCATAGAATCAAACTCAATTTTCCATTGTAAAAAATACAAATCCAGAAGTTAAACTAACTAAAAGTACAATATATATTTCTTTTCATTTTGATACGTTATTATCAAAACTTTTAGTTGTTTTTTTGGTTTGATTCATATTAAGTATCTAAATATTAAACGAGTTGTAATATAGCAACTACTGTATTATCGCCATCACGTTCATCAAGACGAATAACTCTTGTATATCCACCTTTACGGTTTTCATATTTTTTAGCAATAGTATGTGCTTGTTTTACAAGTTGATCAACATCCATTTTTTTGGTTTTTAAAAAAATACTACGCATTTTACGATCATTTGCTAAACTTTTATTTTTAGCAAGAGTAATAATGTTATCAACATGTTTTTGTGTCTCTTTAGCTTTTGTCAAAGTTGTTTTTATTTGACTGTAAGCTATAACATCACTAACTTGTTGTCTAATGACCATTTTTCTTCAACTAGAAGTCTTACCTTTTTTATTAACAAATGACATAATTCTTTAATCCTTCTTAATTAAATTTCTTGTTCATTTTCAGATGCATTTTCATCATCTAGATCTTTACTTTCTTCTTTGAAAGTTAAACCATATTCAAGAAGTTTCTTTTGAATTTCACGAAGTGATTTTCTTCCTAAATTCTTAATTTTTTCAACTTCTGAACGT
>ONDN01000072.1 GCA_900316595.1 uncultured Mycoplasmataceae bacterium
TACTAATGCTTTAGATTATTTAGTTTAATTACTCTATTTAAATCTTCACGAATAGACTTATTAAATTCTAACTGTTGCTTATTAAATTCTCTTTGTTCATCTCTAAACTCAATAAATCAAGCAGGTGCTTTTCTTTGTTTTGAAGGTTTTCTTCCACCATCACTACCAGGGCCACCATTAGCTTTAACTTTTTCAACAGTAACTTGTTTACCAATAAGTTTCTTATCAATATCAGTATCTGTTATCTTGTATTTAGCAATTTTATACTTGCTCATATCTTGTATATATTATATATTATGCCTTTCTGCTCAAACAAGGCCCTTCAAAGTATGAGTTATATGTATACTTTGATGGTAAATATTAATCTAATTAATAATAAAATATAAATATTTTAAAAAAGTTGATTAATTGCTAAAATATTAATGCATATTGCAAAAAGGAGAAAATAACAAAACATTAACAATATATGGCAAATGATAATATTCAAATGCAAGGAGTAGTTACTGAAACAATTAATAGTAACACTCACAAGGTAAGATTAGAAAATAATGTCGAAATTACCGCCCACATATCTGGTAAAATGCGTCTTCACAAAATTCAGATTTTACAAGGTGATACAGTAACAGTTGAGTTGAGTCCTTATGACTTAACATGTGGAAGAATAACATATCGTAACAAATAACCTTTATTGTTAAACGGAAAATATGAAAGTAAGATCATCAGTAAAACCAATCTGCAAAGATTGTAAAGTTATTAAAAGAAATGGTGTGGTTATGGTTATTTGTAAAAACCCTAAGCACAAACAACGTCAAGGATAGATTATGGCTCGTATACTTGGTGTAGATATTCCAAACGGAAAGAAAATTAAAGTTTCACTAACCTATATTTATGGTATTGGTGATTCACGTGCACTTGAAATATGTGCTAAAGCAAAAGTTGATCCTGAAAAAAGAACAAGTGATTTAGATCAAAATGAATTAGCAGCAATTCGTGAAGTTGGTATTAAATATACTCTAGAAGGTGATTTACGTCGTGATGTTGCTATGGATATTAAAAGACTTCAAGAAATCAATTGTTACAAAGGCATTCGCCACCGTAAAGGTTTACCTGTAAGAGGACAAAGAACAAAGACTAATGCTCGTACACGTAAAGGTCCACGTAAAACAATTGCTAATAAAAAGGTTGAAGCTAAATAATAGGAGAGAAAGTTTATGGCAGAACAAAAAACAAAAGCAGAAACTAAAGCCTCAAAGCCTAAAGCGAGAAAAAAACGTAAACTTGCTGACATTAATGGTGCGGCACATATTCATTCAACAGTGAATAACACAATAGTTTCAATTACTGACTTAAAAGGTAATGTAATAACTTGGTCATCAGCTGGAGCAATTGGATATAAAGGTTCAAAGAAATCAACGCCATATGCTGCAGGATTAGCAGCAACTGAAGCAGCTAAAGCAGCGATGCTATTAGGATTAAAGACAGTTAAAGTTTATGTAAATGGTACTGGTCAAGGTAGAGAAACTGCAATTCGTTCATTGGCAGCAGCAGGATTAAAGATTACTGAGCTTAATGATGTAACACCATTACCACATAATGGTTGTCGCCCACCTAAAAAACCTCGTTAATATCATAGGAGAAACAAACACATGAAAAAATTCTTAAAATACAACATAATTCCAAAAATTGATGAAAAAAATCCACAACAAGCTAAATTTGTTATTTCACCATTAGAAAAAGGAATGGGAAATACCTTAGGTAATGCCTTACGTAGAACATTGTTATTTGATATTCCCGGAGCATCTATTTTTGCTATTAAAATTAATAATGCAACTCATGAATTTCAAGCATTAAATGGAATTAAAGAAGATGTAACACAAATAATTTTAAATCTAAAAGGTTTAGTTATCAAGATTGATGAAGAAGCATTTAGTGATGATGAGTTAGATTCAACACATATTGAGCAATGACCAGTTATGTCAATTAATGCATCAGGTAAAAAAGTTGTTAGTGCTGCTGATATTGAAGTTCCTCCTGGATTTGAAATCATTAACAAAGATTTATATATTTGTGAATTGACTGCAGCAAATTCTAAATTAGATTTAAAGATTTATGCTACAAGAGGTTATGGATTTACAACATTCAATGTAAACCACGAAA
>ONDN01000033.1 GCA_900316595.1 uncultured Mycoplasmataceae bacterium
ATTGGATCTTGGAAAACCTAAGGGTCCAGATTCTTTTTTAACTTTACCCATATGGGTAATAGAGTTCATGTATGTACCAGTAGTTAAAATTACTGTTTTAGCTTTAAATATTCCTTTTGAAGTATTAATTCCTTTAATTATTTTTTTATCAACAATTAATTCATTAACTTCAATGCAATTTAAATCAATATATTTATGTTGCTCAATTTGTTTAAGGAAATATTGGTGATATACTTCTTTATCAATTTGAGCACGGTATGCTCATACACCAGGGCCTTTAGAACTATTCAATAGCTTCATTTGTAAAGCACAATGATCAGCAGCAATACCTTGCATACCACCCAAGGCATCAATTTCTCTCGTTACTACTCCTTTAGCAGGACCACCAATAGATGGATTACATGGTGCTTGAGCAACAGAATCTTTTATTAATGTGAATAGACCAACATGGTATTTTTTATTAGCTGCAGCAAATGCGGCTTCAATACCAGCATGTCCAGCACCAACAACAATGACATCATAATTTTTCATTATTAAATAAATTCCTTTGGTGCTTTGTTGATAAAAATCCTTACTGATTGAGAAACAATCTTATTTAGCTTTTGTTTCTTTGTGTATGGTTGTTTTACGACAAAACTTACAATACTTTTTTTGTTGTAGTTTTTCTGGTGTTGTTTTAGGGTTTCTTCTAGTTAAATAGTTAATATGTTTACATTCACTACATTCTAATCTAACATTTTTCTTATCTGCCATAATAAATATCCTTTATGAAAAAGTGTTTATATTATATTAATATAATAAATGTACCATGAAAAAGATTCAAATTAATGATGAGATATATAAGAAACTAGAAGAAACCTATGTAGATTTTAAGAAAAATCAAGATAAAATACCACCTGCGATTTATCGTCAATATGGTGATTCTTTTGATAGTTTTTGTGAAAAAATATTATCTGATTTTGTTGAAAACATGAAAAAATCAGCAGAATTTTCAAAATCATTTGGTGATTTATTCAAAGGTTTTGATATATCTAAATTAAAAGAAGAATTATCAGCTTTTTCATCACTTTTTTCTGGAGAGAAGCAAGAGAAAAAAGATAAAGACGAAGAAAAAAGTGATCCTAAAAACACTAAGAATTAGTGTAAATTCTTAAAAAATATTTAAGACTTTGCTTATTTTTAAATATCGAAATTTGTTTATCAGTATTTTATTTGTATGCTAATACTATATGATCATTGCTAAGTTAAAAAATAGAAAAGAATTTAGGGAATGATTAACTAAAAATCATAATATAGCTAGTGAATGTTGAATACCTTTAAAAAGAGGTAAACCAATAGATCCTAAAACTTTTTACTATATTGATGCTGTAGAAGAAGCATTATGCTTTGGTTGGATCGATAGTATACATAAAACTTATAACAATAAAATGATAGTAAGATTTTCCCCTAGGAGAAAATCTAGCGTTTGAACAGAACTAAATAAAGAAAGAGTTAAAAGATTAGATAAATTAGGATTAATGACTAAGTATGGAAAATCAATGCTTCCTAAAGATATGTCATATCATATTGATAAAGATGTAGAAGTTGCTTTAAAAAAAGCTAGAGTTTATTCTATTTTTAAAAGTTTTCCTCCTTTATATCAAAGAATTAGAGGTTACAATGTCTCTTTTTATAAAAACAAAGATAAGAATACCTATTCTAAAGCTCTAGAACATTTAATTAAAGAGACTAAAAAGAAAAAAATGTTTGGTGAATGAAATGATTATGGAAGACTATTAGACTATTAATGCTCTAGTATTTACCTTAAATGAATATTAATTTTTAAAAAGATTTATTGAGTAATTTTTGGGATTTTGTTCTAATGATTAACCATTTTAAATTATGATTTGCTATGAGCTATGTTAGTAACTTCTTCATTATGTTATTTATATATAATAAATATGTTGTAAATGCAAAAGTTATTAAAAATTTTATTAACCACAACATTACCAATTTCAACAATTAGTACAATTTCCATTGCATCTACTAGTTGTGGTCGCTCAACAATTCATGTAACAAATGTTAATTTGGATGAGAATGCATTATTTTTAACTCTAGGAGGTTCTTATAAACTAACACCAACTATCTTACCAGAAGATGCATCTAATAAAAATGTATTTTGAATGTCAAAAGATGCATCTATTGTCACAGTTGACCAAAAAGGAAATGTTAAGGCAGTTAGTGAAGGAACTACAACTATTGCTGTAACCACTAAAGATGGCAATAAAGCAGATTTTTGTGAAGTTACTGTTACTAAAAATATAATTTCAGTTCAAAGCGTCGAATTAAATAAAAATACATTATTTTTAGGACTAAATAGTTCTTATAAACTAATACCAACTATCTTACCAGAAGATGCAACAAACAAAAATGTAACTTGAAAATCAAGTAACGAATCTGTTGCCACAGTTGATAAAAATGGGAATATTAATGCAGTTAGTGAAGGAACTGCAACTATTACTGTAACCACTAAAGATGGCAACAAAACAAATTCTTGTACCTTTAATGTTACAAATGAAATGAAATTGATTAAAATACCTGGTGGAACTAAAAGTAATGATTTTTGATTTTCACCTTCATTTTTTTGTGAGCCATCAACAACATATAGTCAATCATTAGCTACTGCTTCAGTTAGAGCAATTAATAGTGCTGATCAATGGGAGAATGGTGTTTTATCTCAAGATGGTGACACATATATAAAAGACTTGATAACATCACGTATGCAATTTGATAATTATGAACAAATTGGATACAGAACTGAAACCGCAAGAGATTCAATTGGTTTATCATTTGGTTGTAAGACATATAATGCTAACTTTTTTAATGATGACTATAATGAAAAAACAACATTAATATTTATGCCTGTTAGAAGTTTTAGCTATAACCGTGAATGAGCTGATAATCTTTTTATAGGTAATGGAAATGAAACAAGAACTATTACTGGTATAGATGGTAATCAATATACATTTACTACATTGTTTAACAACCATGCTGGCTTTAATTTATCTGCCCAAGTGATTATTAATTGTTTAAAACTTTATATTGAGAAATATAACATTGAAGGACGAATTAAATTATGATTATGTGGTTTTTCACGTGGTGGTGCTGTTGCTAACAATGCTGCTGGAATTTTAGATAATGCCATTTATAACAATAATTTGAATAATTACTTAGATACAAACAAAATTTCTTTGACAAAAGAGAATATTTATACGTATACATTTGCATCACCATTAGGTGCATGTGTTAACCAATCCCCTAGCCCAAAGTCAGAGGTGTACAATAATATTTTTAATTGCGTTGACCCAAATGACATTGTTACATGTTTAGCACCTAAACAATGAGGATTTACACGTTATGGAACTGATCGATACACAGGCACACGTCTTTTCGATCCTAATTTTGATAGCGACTATAATTTAAGAAGAACTAAAATGGATAATTTCAATCTATATGAAGAAGTTATAAATTTTAAACAGTATAAAACAGATGGTAGTGTTAATACAGAAGAATTTAAAAATGTTACACCTCAAGCTGCATGAAATTCATTGTTATCTGCAGTAGTTGAAAATGTACCTACACGTTCTGACTATGTTGCTAATTGACAAAATGATGCTATTGAGTTAGTTGTAGGAATAATGAGTGGTGGTTCTGCATCAGATTATTGAACTAAATTTATTAGTAAAATATCATCACTCAATGATGCAAGAATAATTTCATGATTGGTAACAATATTTAGAGGTGGAACTAGTGCAATTGATGCTGCACATTGTTGAGATAATTATCAATCTATGAATTGTGCTGCTGATCCATTATATACTACATCAGGAGAGCTATTAAAATTTTATAGTTCCTATACATATTACCAAATATATACAAGAGTTTTTGATGTAACTACTTTGTATGATCTAAATTATGGAAGCAAACAAGTATATCATGTTGATACTAATCCTACTATTTCTAATGAAGTTCCATATGCTAATATGGTTGGAGTTAGTGCATATAATTATACTGTTTACCCACCTTATATTGAAGCACAAATTCCCGCAGGTCATTACAATTTAGCATATAAAAAATCTGCAAGTATAAAATCAACTGGAGGATTTGTAAAAGTTTCAATGATTTCATCAAATTCTTTAAATGATGAGGTTAAATATTTTGATGATTCGCAAAGTTTATGACCATTTATAGAATCCGATACATTTTTTATGGATTTAGTTTTATAAATTTAACCCGAAATACAAATATCAGCTAAACATTTTAAGACTTGATTCTGATTTTAGTAATCTAAATTTATACATATCTTTCTATTTCTATTAGTTTTAACACATAATTTTAGTAATAGTTTCACTATGTTATATAATATATGCATTATGAAAACTAACAACACTAAAACTATATGTTGAGATGCAAATACTGCAGTTGGTAATATTGCTTATTCATTTAGTGAATTAGCAATAATTTATCCAATTACACCATCTTCAACAATCGCTGAATACATTGATGAACAATCAACACAAGGCAAACTAAATTTATTTGGAAATAGGGTCCAAGTAACTGAAATGCAAAATGAGAAAGGTGCTATCGGTGCTTTACATGGTAGTTTGCAAACTGGTAGTGTATCTAATACATTCACTTCAAGTCAAGGATTACTATTAATGATCCCTAATATGTATAAAATTGCAGGTGAATTGTTACCATGTGTTATTCATGTAACAGCTAGAACAGTAGCTGCTCATGCATTATCAATTTATGGTGAACAATCAGATGTAATGGCATGTAGACAAACTGGATTTTGTATGATTGCATCAAACAATCCGCAAGAAGCTCAGGATTTAGCATTAATTGCTCATGTTGCAACATTTAAAACATCAATTCCATTTCTTCATTTCTATGATGGATTTAGAACATCACATGAAATCAATAAGATTAAATTAATTGATGAAGAAATAATGAAAAAAATGCTTCCAATTAAAGAAATCAATGATTTTAAGAATCGTGGATTATCTAATGTAAATCCTCGACAAATGGGAACAGCTGAGAACTCTGATATATATTTCCAACACCGTGAAGCGTGCAACATTTA
>ONDN01000050.1 GCA_900316595.1 uncultured Mycoplasmataceae bacterium
AAATTGAATCAAAATTCAAAGGATATTATGATTTGGCTATCCCTTCAACATATGAAATAATTACATTGTTGGAGAAGCAATGGCTTCAAAAAATAGAATGAGAAAAATTTGGATTATATGATAGTAATGGCAATTTAATTACAAATGGTATTGATGCTTCAAACTTATTCATTGATCCTATCCAGCACATAATTAAAAGTACAACTAATATGTATAGTAACCTATTTAAACCAGATGAAAATCTTTTAGATTACTGTATTCCATATTTTTTACAAAGCTTTATGTTTGCCTACAAAGGGGACGCAATTAGTGAATTAGACAATGCTGCTAATTGAGATGAGTATCTTAATTTTATTGGTGATAGAACAAATCCAAATGTACCTGATGTATTTAAACCAAAAAAGACTAATCGCATTGGTTGTATTGATGATGGAAGAACTTTTTATGATCTTTGCCATTTAATTAAAATGCAAAAAACAAATCCAAATAATCCAGAAAGATGACATATAAATGTAGATAATGAAAACGCGTCTATTGATGATCTAAAAGATGATTTTAATTACTTTACAAGTAAATTTACCCCTAATCATTTTTACTTTAATTCTGACTCTCAAGTTGTTCTTGAATCTTTAAGCACACCAAAAGATGGAAATCTTAGTTCATTTGCATATAATGGTGATATCTTATATGCAGCAATGGGTGCTGATTTATATGATCCATATAGTCCAGATGAATTCCATATTGACAATCTAGATGCAAAACCTTTAGCTTTAGATGCATTAGTTATAAATAACAAAAATGATAAAAATCCAGATAAATTAAATAAAATTTATGATTTGATTAAATCATTATTCCTTGATCATATAGATAGTAACGAAATATCTGAAATGAATGATGATGGATATATATATGATCCAATGACAAATTTTGATTTTGTAAGATATACAAGTCCATTTAAATCTATTGATGATTATGTTAATGGTGATTATTTTATTGACACAGATGACACACTTACTGAAGATCAGATAGAGCTATATAAAAGTATTTACAATATAGAAGTAAATCCAAAAATTGATATTATTAATCTTATTGAAACACCAATAAGCGATTTAAGCAAATCTAATATGCATTGAGCCTATGTTGAAAAAAAACAAGAAATATAATTGCATTCTTGCTATAGAATCATCATGTGACGATACATCGATAGCATGTATTAAAAATAATCTTGTAGTTGCTAATAAAGTTATCACAAGAAATGATTTACACTTAAAATATGGTGGTATCATCCCTGAATTAGCTTCTAGAACTCATAGTAAGCAATTTAATCCTCTTTTGCAAGAAATATTAGCAGAAGCTAAAATAAAAATTAATGACATTGATTATATTGCTTATACATCACATCCAGGATTAGTTGGTTGTTTGCATACAGGAAAAGTATTTGCCAAAACATTGTCTTTTTTAGTAGATAAACCTCTTATCCCTATTGATCATATGATTGCTCATGCATTTAGTTTTAGTATTAATAACAATAAAATTATTGATTTTCCATTTATTTGTCTTGATGCATCTGGTGGACATACAATTATCTATTTATTTAATGATTTAAATAATTATTACATTTTAAATGAAACAAATGATGATGCTGTTGGTGAATGTTTAGATAAAATTGGGAGAATATTAAATTTGCCATATCCTGGTGGTAAAAGTTTAGATGCAATATACAATAGCAAAAAAAATTATCTTAAATTAATTCAGCATAAAAAACCAACTGACCATTTTAGCTTTTCTGGATTAAAAACATGTGTTAAAAATATTGTTGATAAGAATAAACAAATTGATAGTGTGCTAGTTGGATCATCTGCATTAAAATGGTGTGTAGATGATTTAATTAATAAACTTAAATTCTATTCAAGTTGTTATGATTGCAAATTTATAGTTATTGGTGGTGGAGTTGCTGCAAATAGTTTGTTAAGAGAAGAAGTGAAAAATCTTAATAAAAAAACATATATTGTTGAGAAAAAATATTGTGGTGACAATGCTGCTATGATTGCCAATTTAGCAAACTTAATTATTAATGATAAATAATTAAAAAACGATCTAAGTTATTTAGATCCTTATAAAATTTTGTGTTTTTTAAAAGATTATTTTCAGATAAAATTAATTTTATATCATCTTTTTGTTTTGAACCAAATTCAGCCGCAATTAAATAGTGTTTTCCTTTAATCAACTTATTAATATTTGTAAATAATGTTTTATAAAAAATGATTGGGTCTTTGCTATTACAGAAACTTTTTTTATCTTCATATTTAATAAGATTTGGATCTAATTCATTCTCATTAACATAAGGGGGGTTAAAAAGAACAACATCGTATTTTATTTTATTGTTTTTAATATAACTAAAAAAATTTTTATTTAGAACTGTTCCTTTGATCTTTAGATGTTTTAAATTATATTTTGTGTTATTTATTGCATTTTTATCAACATCTAGAAGTGTCAAATTCATTAGTGGAAAATGATTCTTAATACTTATACCCAAATTGCCGGTACCACAACAAACATCAATAATTGATTTAAATTTTCTATCTTTCTTTAAAATTTTCTCAACAGACTCTGCTAAAAGTTCAGTTTCATTTCTTGGAAAATGAACTTTATTAAAAACTTTAAAAGTTAAACCATTAAAATATTGGTTCTTTACAATATAACTTAGTGGTTTTTTATTTATGTAATAATCCTTTAAAGATTTCAAATATTTAGAGTAATCAAAATCAATTAATTTGCTACGATACAAAATAAAATTTGTAAGATTCTTAACTTTTTTTGAATGATAATACATTACAGTTCTATTAATGTTATCATTATCAAACTTTTTGTCTAGTTTGGTTAAGGCATCAAAAAAAGTAATTTTATTATTTAGCATTAAGTTTTAATTCTTCAAGCTTTTGCTCTTGTTCATTAACTAATAATGCATTAATTAATTCATCTAAATTACCAAGCATAACATAGTCTAACTTATTTAAAGTGAATGAAATACGGTGATCAGTAATGCGATTTTGTGGATAATTATAAGTTCTTATTTTTTCACTTCTATCACCTGTACCAACTTGTGACTTCCTTAAATTAGAAATCTTTTGTTTTTGG
This sequence comes from uncultured Mycoplasmataceae bacterium, assembly GCA_900316595.1. Classification (GTDB taxonomy): domain Bacteria; phylum Bacillota_I; class Bacilli_A; order Mycoplasmatales; family Mycoplasmoidaceae; genus Malacoplasma_A. Next base: position 3,139 of record ONDN01000050.1, read on the forward strand.
TCATCATTATATTTTTGTCAAAGTTTTGCTCTTAAAATACTCATTGCTGTCTCTCTATTTTCAATTTGACTTCTTCCTTCTTGACAGGCAACAACAATATTAGTTGGTATGTGAGTAATTCTTACGGCAGATTCAGTACGGTTAACATGTTGACCACCTGCTCCTGATGATCGATATGTATCAATTCGTAAATCTGATGGATTGATAACCAATTCTACTTGATCTACTTCTGGTAATACAGCAACTGTAATTGTTGAAGTATGCACTCTACCTTTAGCCTCTGTTGCGGGAACCCTTTGAACACGATGAACACCAGATTCAAATTTAAATTTTGAGTAAACGCTATCACCTTTAATGGTAAAGAATATATAGTCAAAACCAACTGCATTAGTAGATGCATCAGTAACTTTTAATTTTCATCCTTGTTTATCAGCATATCTTTTATATGTATCAAATAGATTAGCTACAAATATACATGATTCATCCCCGCCTACACCCGGACGCATTTCAACAATAACGTTTTTATCATCATTCTTATCATGGGGAATAAGTAAAATTTTTAATTCTTTTTCAAATGATGGTATTTGTTGTTTTATCTCTTCAAGCTCTAGTTTTGCTAATTCAATTAGATCATCAGAGGAATTAATTGACAAAACTTTTTCATCTTGAATGCCATTCTCAATAAGTTTTTTAAAAATTAAAAATTTCTCATAAACTGGTTGAATATGTTTAATTGTTTTATTAATATTTGTTGCTTCTTTAATGCCTAAACTAGGATCTTCAAGCTTTTTTGAAAGAGATTCATATTTTTCTTTTATTGCTTCTAGTGAACTATATAAATTCTTATCGTATTCCATTA
>ONDN01000035.1 GCA_900316595.1 uncultured Mycoplasmataceae bacterium
GTCATTACAATTGTCATATCAGATAGATTTTCTCGATCAATCTTTCCAAATATATTTCTAGCTTCCTTAAATTTTTCTAAGCTATATAAATAAATATCTACATTATTGTTATATTCGTCAACTTTTTTAATATTTTCTTGTACCTTATTAGTCATTTTAGAAACCATATTATTTAAAATAATAAAGCATAAATATAAGTTAGCAAACTCTCTATTTAAATTCTTATCCATATTGGGAAATATTGTTTTAAGTAAATCAAATACTTTATTAATAAGTCTTGATGAATTATTTTTTAAAACATCAAATAATCTATTTTTCAAAAAATTAAAACTTTTAGGTTTTAAAAATAAATCTTTGATGTCCTTAATGTTAAGAACTAACTCTAAGTATTCACTAATAATTAAATTAGATTCCAATAAATCAATTGCTTTTGATATTTTAATACTTAATTTTTTATGAAGTCAGTATATATAAAAATTTAAAAATGGCAATCATAAGATTTTTTTATTAGCCAATATTTCTTTATAAAAATTCTTATGATTTTTTTTAAGCCTTCTTCGTATCAATCTAAAAATTAATTTTAATTCTTTCTTGATTTTTTTTGAATCAATATTCATACTATCTATTATTTATGATTGGTTAATTCATCTTTAATAAAGTTTAATAAACCCTTAACTTTGGCATAATCCATTCTTGTTGGTCCAACTATGGAAATTTGTTTTGTTGAATCTAATGTTTTTATAGACGTTGAGGCAACAGCAATATCTTTATTATCTACATCACTAACAAAAGTAATTTTTGATTTACCGGTAATTTCATTAGTGTATGCAATTTGCTTTCATATCGAAGAATTATCAAGTAATGATAGCACATATTTCAATTTTTCTGGATTTTTAAATTCTGGCTGGGCAACTAAATTATTAATTCCATAAACACTTTGTTTTTTAGGAATTGAGTTGAATTCAAAAATTTTTGCAACAATTTGCTGCATACAAAATTCATATTGATGTACAGATTTTCTAATTATTTCTTTAACAACAGACAATTTATTTGAAATATCAGATAAAGGTGTATCAACTAAGCGATCATTGAAAATTCTTATACAAATAGTTACATCCTCTAATTGTTTACTATTCTTAATTTGAATTGAGTTTTTAATGATATCACCATCTGATGTAACTAAAATAATTAAAACTTGCTCATTAGATATTGGGATTAGATCAAATCGTTTTAATTGCGTGTTTGAATTTGCTGTTTGAACTACAGTTGGTAATTTTAAAATTGACTCAATTAATGCAGCTGATTCATCAATAATTGTATCTATTGACAAATCCCTTCTTTCTAAAATAACTTTCAATTGAGCTTTAATATCATTAGATAAATAAGGTTTTAAAATATTTATTTCATAATATTTGTAACCCTCAATTGAAGGTATTCTACCAGATGAAACATGAGTCTTTTCCAACAAACCATAACTCTCTAAAAGATTTAACTCATTCCTAATTGTTTGTGGTGAGTATTCTTTCATATATTTTTTGGCAATTAATTTGCTTGGAACTGGTTGTGCGGAATAAGTATATTCATCAATTACTATCTTTAAAAGTTGTGTTTGCCTTTTGGTTAATTTCATATGTGAATATTCTTTAATTATTTTATAAAAAAATATAAAATATTTTTATGTATTACTTTGGCTAAATAAACACGGAGATGAAATACAAATTAATTGCACTAGACTTAGATGGTACATTACTTAGAACACATCATAGCATAACAAAGAAAAATTATCAAGCATTAAAAAATTTTGCTAATGCTGGTGGTAAAATAGTAATCTCAACAGGCCGAGCAATAACTTCTGCGAGAAAAATTGCAAATAAAATTGAAAAAAATACAGGAATACAAATACCATATATTATTACTCTTTGTGGTAGTACAATTTATGATCATGAAAATAAAATTATTTATCAAAAATTGATTAAACCTGAAACTACAAAGAAAATTGTTGACTTAATCAAAAAATTGAAATTAAATATTTGAATCTATCAAAAAGACTTTGAATCTAAAGGTGTTTATTCAAAATCTTTAATTTTTGCAATTGTTGCAAAAATAGTTAAACATATAAATTTAAAAAAACTTGATTTTTCCAAAACAAAAATTCCTGCGAGAAAAATTAATGTATTTAGTTTTAACGTAATAGGACAGAAGAAATTTGAAAAAATAGTTAATAAAGAATTATCGAATGAAGTTTCTTTACATAAAACAAATAATTTAATTTGTGAACTAAGTCCCGTAGGTTGCTCTAAAGGAGAAGCCATTAAAATAATTGCAAATAAATTAAATATTCCTTTGAATCAAGTTGCTTCGATTGGTGATAGTGGAAATGATTTATCGGCTGCAGAAGTTTCAAAATGTTTTGGTGCTATTGGAAGAAATAAATCAATAGGAAGTTATTCTTCTGAAAACTATCCAAAATTAAATAGTCAAGTTGCAAAATTTATTAATAAAAGATTGTTAAGTAAAAATCCAAAAATCAAATTAATTGTAAGCGATTTAGATGGAACAATTTTAAACGATAAAAAATTAATAGATGAGAATTTATCTAACAATATTAAAAAAATTATCCATGATGAGAAAATAATGCTAACACTTGCATCCGGTAGATCAGTTCACGATATTTATAGAATCATCAATAAGAGCAATCTTATAAATGCTAATATTAGATATGCAATCGGTAATAACGGTGCTGTTATTTATGATTTTAAGAAGCAAAAAACTCTTAAATGTTGAGCAATATCAAAAAAAGTAGCTAATGAACTTTTTAAAATAATTACAAGTCTAGGAAACAATAAAAAATTTGGAAAATTCACTTGCTATATAACACCTTATGATAAGAGAGCTGCTAAAAATGCAATAGTCACAAAAGTTAAATATTTGCCTAATGTATTTGTACATACTCCTGACTGTCAAAAGGTAAAATCTATAAAAGAATTTTCAAATAGTCAAGAGATTAGTGAAAGCTTTAAAATTATCCCAACAAATACTCTTCCAAAAAATTCTAAGATTGTAAGATTCTTAATTTTCTGTGTAGATACTGAACAACGTGATAAAATTATTTCAATAATTAAAGATTCACACCTAAATTTAAATATATCTACGAGTTCGGCAACAAATATTGAAATTAATGCTCTTCATGTATCAAAAGGAAAAGCTCTAAAAAAATTAGCTAAAATCTTGAAAATTAAAAATACTGAATTGTTGACCGTTGGTGATCAGAAGAATGATATTACAATGTTGAAACTAACTGAATGATCATTTACATTTAACAATTCACCAGATGAAGTTAAAAATTCTGCAAGATATTTAATTAATCACGATAATGAAAATGCAATTATCAAAGCTCTAAAAATATATAGTAAAGAGGTTAACAATGATTAGTCCAAAAAATTTTATTAAATTTGAAAATGTATATAAAACATTTTCTGATGGCAATACACCAGTAAATAATGTTACATTTTCAATTAACAAAGGAGAATTTGTTACATTATTAGGGCCAAGTGGATGTGGTAAAACAACAACATTAAAATTACTTGCTGGATTTGAATCTCCTACTTCTGGAAGAATTTTATTCAATGATATTGATATTAAAAGTTTACCAATTAATCAGCGCCCTACTGCTATGGTTTTTCAAGATTACGCACTATTTCCAAATATGAATGTTTACCAAAATATTTCATATGGACTAAAAATTCTTAGTAAACCATTAAATGATATCAGTAAAGAAAAATTATCTGAAGGTGAAAGAAAAC
>ONDN01000038.1 GCA_900316595.1 uncultured Mycoplasmataceae bacterium
ATTCTTTATTAATAAATTCCAATACTAACTCGTATCTTTCATTTGAAAATTTTTATGTTGCAAATTTTAATAAGAGTGCTTATAATACAGTAAAAAGTATATTTACATCTAAAAAACCATGAAATCCTATTTTTATATCTGGTGGCGTAGGATTAGGCAAGACACATTTATTACATGCTGTAGGAAATGAATATGCAAAGATTCATTCATCGTTAAAAATTAAATATGTTACATCAGATGAATTAGTTAGAGAAATTTATCGTGCTTTAAGTTCTAACAATCAAAAAGATATTGAAAATCTTAAAGATGAATATCAATCTTGTGATTTGCTGTTGATTGATGATATACAATTTTTGGCTAAAAAAGAAAAAATTAATGAAATCTTTTTTAATATTTTTAACCATAATATTACTCATAATAAAATAATAATTTTAACAAGTGATAAACACCCTAACCAATTAAAAGACTTCGAACCTAGAATGATTTCAAGGTTTACTTCCGGTCTTCATATTCAAATTAATAAACCAAGTTTAGAAGCTATGGTTTATATTTTGGAAATGAAATTTAAAGAAGAATATAAAAATTATGTAATTGCTTCTGAGGCTATTAATTATATTGTTAGACGCAATCAAGATGATATTAGAAAGTTAGAGGGTTATTTAAATAGAGTTATGTTTTATGTATTTAATAATTTACCGCCTAACTCAATAATTACTATTGCAACAGTACAGAAAGCGACCGAAATAGATGACCAAGAAGAAATAAAAAACACTGGATATACTGTAGATCCAAAAATAATTATTGAGGAAATTTGCTCTGCTTATAATGTAAACCCAAAACAAATAAAATCTAAATCTAGAAAACATGAGATTTCTAATACAAGACAGGTTTGCCAATATGTTTTAAGAAAAAAATATAACATGCCATATGATGAAATTGGTAAATATTTTAGTAATCGAAGTCATTCTACAGTTATGGAAGCAGTTGAAAAAATTGAAAAAGCTATAGAAAAGGATGAAAACTTTAAAAATTTTATTGAAAAAATTTACAAAAATATTTAGTTTCCAACTTTCCGACAATACATATAATAATAAAAATATAAAATAAATAACAAATTGAATATGAAATTGACTATAAAAACAGATATTTTAACTAAAAATGTTCAATTAGCTCTTAATACTATTGATACACAAGGACTAAACCCAATATTAAGTTGTATTTTATTTGACGTTAATAAAGACCAAATTACAATTACTACCTCAAACATTTTAGGATATAGTCAAATTAATATAAAAGATGGTTTTGAAGTTAAATCTAATGGTAAATTTTTAATAAAAGGTAAAATATTTTTAGAAATTTTATTAACAATTAAATCAAAAGAAATAAATCTTGAAATAATAGATGATTCAGTATTAAGAATTTATTATGATAACTTTTTATGTAATTTAAATACTTTTGAAGTAAATTCTTATCCTTATATATCTTTCCAATATAAAGATTGAATAAATTTTAAGTTATCAAATAATTTTATCCAACAAATAAATAAATTAAATAATTTTACTGCTATTTCAAGTGATGTACCTAATCCTTTAAGTGGTATTTGTTTAGATACAATTAATGATGATAATTTAATTAAAGCAGTAGCTACTAATTCATATCATTTAGCTTATTACCAAGAAGAGGGTAAATACCCAAAATTTAAAATTATTATTACTCAAAAAATATTAGAATTTTTAAATTTTTTAATTACTAAAGATAAAGAATTACCAATTTTATGGACAAAAGATGGAAAATTAGTAATTGAATATAAAGAAAATTTATTTTTCTTTAAACTTTTAGATATGGATTATCCATCTGTTTATAAAACATTAGAAAATAATTATATACACAATTTTGAAATTAAAAAGTCATTATTTACAGATATGGTTAATAGAACTTTACCATTAATTCAAAATATTAAAGATGTACCATTTTTTTTAAAAATAAATGAAAATAAACTTTCTTTTTCTACAAAAAGTATTGAATTTGGTGAATCTTATGAAGAAATTAAATTAGAAAAGGAAAATTTTTCACAAGTTTTTAATTTTAAATTGAATGTAAAATATTTAAATCATATTTTAAAAGTAATAGATAATGATTTAATTACATTTAATTTTATTGATATTAATAAAGCTATATTAATAACTGATAAAAAAGATAAGAATTGAAAATTCTTAATTCTTCCTCAAAGACAATAAGTAGTTATGGGTTTATTTGCTGGTATAGTAGGACTGCCTAATGTTGGTAAATCAACATTATTTAATACTATTACAAATTCACAAGTGGAAGCTGCAAATTATCCATTTGCTACAATAGAACCAAATATTGGTATTGTAAAAGTTAATGATGAAAGATTAATAAAATTAGCCAATATAGCTCAAGCTGATAAAATTACATTTGCAACATGTACATTTATTGATATTGCTGGTTTAGTTAAAGGTGCAAGTCAAGGTGAAGGTTTAGGGAATAAATTTCTATCTAATATTCGAGAAGTCGATACAATTTGCCATGTAGTTAGATGTTTTGAGGATAAAAATATAACTCATGTTTATGAAAATGTAGATCCTATTAGAGATATTGAGATTATAAATCTTGAGTTAATAATGGCGGATTTAGAAGTCATTACTAAAAGAATAGATAAGTTAATACCAAAAGTAAAATCTGGTGATAAAATCTCTGATCAAGAATTACAAATTTGTAAAAAAATCAAAGAAGTTCTTTTATCTAATAAATTAGCTAAGAGTATATCATTCACAAAAGAAGAATCTCTAATAGTTAAAGGTTTTAATTTACTAACATTAAAACCAACAATTTATATTGCTAATATTGATTCTGATAATATAACCAATCCAGAAGCTAATAAGAATTATGTTAAGTTAAAAGAATATATATCTAATATAACAAATGATTTACTAATTCCTATCTCTATAAGTATTGAATATGAAATATCTACTTTAGATTCTAATGACAAAGAGACATTTCTTAAAGATTTAAATATTAAAGAATCTGGATTAGATACTTTGATTAAATCAACATATAAAACATTAGGTTTAGAAACTTTTTTTACTTTTGGTAAAAAAGAAACAAAAGCTTGAACTTTTAAAAAAGGAATGACTGCTCCTGAATGTGCAGGTATAATTCATACTGATTTTCAAAAAGGTTTTATTTGTGCTGAAGTGTGCAATTGGCAAGATTTATTAGAAGCAAAAACAGAAGCGACTGTAAAAGAAAGAGGTAAAATGCGTCTTGAAGGGAAGAATTACATAATGAAGGATGGGGATGTTTGTTTGTTTAGATTCAATGTATAAAAGGAGTAGTAGATATGAAATTAAATGCATTTAATAAACCAAAAGGTTGAATAGAAGTTATATGTGGTCCTATGTTTGCTGGCAAGTCAGAAGAATTATTAAGACGTATTAATCGTTTTAAATATGCCGACATATCCTATATCATTTTTAAACCTAAGATTGATACAAGAAATTCGAATGCATCCTCAAGAGATGGCAGAACAATTAAAAGTGTTTCAATTAATAGTTCCACTGATATTATTAATTATTTAGAAAAATATGAATCTACACATAAAACTAAAATTGATGCTATTGCTATAGATGAGGCACAATTTCTAGATGAGGAATTAGGATCTATATGTAATAAATTAGCTAATTTAGGGTATGTTGTATATGTATCCGGCCTTGATCTTGATTTTAGAGGGATACCATTTCCAACGATGGCAAATGTATTAGCATATGCTGACCATGTAACCAAATTAACAGCTATTTGTACTGTGTGCGGAGCTGAAGCAAATAGAACCCAAAGATTAATTAATGATGAGCCTGCAAAGATATCAGATCCAATTATCAAAATTGGTGATAAAGAATCATATGAAGCAAGGTGTAGACAACACCACCAAATAAAAAAATAAAAAAGCAAGGTTTCCCCTGCTTTTTTATTTTTAACACTCAATTATTTAGAATAAATTTTGTTGTGTTTATCGTTGTTGTGGCAAACTCTATCATTTCTTTCAGCAACTTTACCACTACCGAATCTCTCATCTAATGATAGATAACCAGTAATGCGGCTAACATTTTTGATATGTGTTCCACCACAAACAGGACATTTAGTTTGTTCTGGTGTTAAATATGTGACTTTTTTATTTTGATTTACATTCATTGGAAATGATTAATCTCTTTTACCGATAGTAATATCAGGAACTTTTTTCTTAATTCAAATAAGAATAGTACATACTATAAGTCCAATAGCAAATAAACATTCAAGTATTGTGCAAATATAGAATCCTGGTTTATTTATTATTTCTACTGTACCTTCATTAATTACGTAACATAAAGGTAAGAATAAATTTATTACAACTAAAGAGATTCCTGCAATTATGGTTACGATTATTTGGCGAGCTAGTTTACTCATTTGTTTTCTCCTTCTAAATTCTATTTATAGATAAAATTATACATTAATTACAAAGGCTTATTTACATCAAATAAGACAATATTGTGTTGTTTAATACTTTGGGTAACATCAATAATTCTTTGGTTACTACTTCCTCTAAACAATAGGTTAGGGTCATGCTTTTCTTGGATGAAAGGTCCATCAACAATAACATCACAACAATTAATTAAATCTGCAACATCATTATTAGTTTTAGATAATTCTAATAATTCTTCTCATGTATACCCAGTATAGCACCAGATATTAATATGAAATTCTTTTAGTTTTTTAGCAAGTATAGCAAATTTATCAGCTTGTTGAAATGGATCACCACCACTAAAAGTAACACCATCTAAAAAATATTCATCGTTTACTTGCTTGACTAATTCATCAATATCTACCATTTCTCCACCTTCAAAACTCCATGTAGAAGGGTTGAAACAATTTTTGCACGCATGTGAGCAACCTTGTGAAAAGAAAACTTTTCGCAATCCCACTCCATTTACTAAGCTATTTTGAGCTATTCCTGCTAATCTTATCTTTTCAGCCATGTTATTTTGTTAATCCTCATGCTGTTGTGAACAACAATCTAAACAATATCTAATATGAAAGTTTATACCCATGTAATTAATGTTGGTTTCTGTGTATGCTCAAGTAATAATTTTTTCAATAACTTCAGCACTTGGATAAGAATCAAATTCAATATATGAGATATGACCACCATTTGATAATTTATGGTATGGTGCTTCAATTCTTATTTTTTCTGCTATTGAAATGGGGAAAGAAACAGGGATATGATATGAGTTTGTATAGTAATCCTTATCAGTTACACCAGGAATGTTACCAAATAATTTTCGGTCTATTTTTACAAATTTACCACTTAATCCTTCAGCTGGAGTTGCATAGCAACTGAAGTTCATAGATTTTTCTTTTTTAATTTCATCACACCTTTGTCTAATGTGTGATACTATTCTTAGACCTAATTCTCTTGCTTTTTCACTTTGACCATGATGTTCACCAATTAAAGCAGTTAAGGTTTCAGCTAAACCAATATAACCAATTCCTCATGTGCCATTTTTCATGATTGGTTCAATATTATCATCTGGTTTTAAGTTTTCTGATCCTTTCATCAAGCCTTGACCACATACAAAAGGCAAATCTTTAACCTTAAGTTTCTTTAAAGTATCATGGCGGTGTAGCAAAATGTCAACAGTATCATTGATTCTTTCATCTAAGAGTTTAAAGAATTTATCAATATCATGGTTAGCTAAAATACCAAGTCTTGGTAAATTAATTGTTGATGGTGCATTATTTCCTCTTCCTTCAACACCAGCAGGGCCATTACAATTAGAAAGAATATAAGTTCTACAACCCATTGTTGCAGGTAATATGCCTTTGTCGTAGTATTCTTTATTAAAATCAGCATCTATATTCATGAATGTAGGATTCATTCTCAAGCTTGTTGATTTGCATGCTAACTGGAATAAATAATAATATTTATCACCAGGTTTTTTATTTACACCATCTTTAACTCTAAAAATGATATTAGGGAATATAGGTTGTTCGCCATTTCCTAGACCTTTTATATACTGTTCCAAGAAGCATTGACAAACTAACGCAGCATCGTCATTAAAAGGGATACCAATGTTTAATGAACTAAATGGAACTTGACTACCTGCACGTGAGTGCATAGTATTTAAGTTAAACACTATAGCTTGCATGGCTTGGTCTACAGCCATTTTAGTTCTTCGTTTAACTATTTCTTCAATTTTGTTTGGTTCTGCACCCTCTTCTAATATTTGTTTACGGATTTTTTCTCTTGTAATGTTAACATATGGGGCAAGATCGTTATCAAAGTTCGGATGAGATTGTCCACCAAACATATCATTTTGACTTGCTTGAAGCATAATGCAGATTAATTCAGCTGCAACACCAATGCTGTGTGGAGAATTAATTGCTCCATATCCAGTATTAAAACCATACTTTAACAATTTAGAAGTAGGTAAATGTAAACAGTTTAATGTCAAGTTATAGCTATCCAAGTCATGGATATATACATCACCATTTTCATGTAATTTAGCTAATTTTTCAGGTAGAACAGAATTTAGTACATGCCATTTATTAGCTTCAGAAGCAATACGCAATAATTTAGCTGAAAAATTATTACCAACATTCGCATTATCACGATCAGTTTCAATACCGATAGCAATAATTTTTTTCATTAAGTCACTCTTATTTTCACGGATTCTAGTTCGTTGTTCACGATATTTTTGATATAAGTCGGCTAATTTATGATGCCCACATTCATGAATAGTTTCAACAACTAAATCTTGGATCTGTTCAACAGCAACAGATTCTAATTGAATTTCTTCAATTTTTTTAATGACATTTTTATAAATTTCATCAATTTGATCTTGTGATAAATTAAACTGATTGTATATTGTTGCAGCAACAATAGCATCTCTAATTTTGTGTGGATTAAATTCAACTATTCTATTATCTCTTTTAATTATGTTTTTCATATTCGCTTCTTATATTATTAATTTAATTTCTTTGTTTGCACTTTGATATTTTGTTATTTTTATTTTTGCAGCCTTAAGCATTTTCATTGATGTTATTGTCGATATTGAATCTGGATATATATTGTCTTTGTATATAACTTCTACTATACCAGATTGAATAATAGCTTTAGCACATTCATTACATGGGAATAGAGTTACATATAATCGACATCCTTTTAATGAATGACCTGTAAAATTCAATATTGCATTTAATTCTGAATGACAAACATATGGATATTTTGTATCCTCCACATTTTCAGCTTTATTTTCCCAAGGAAACTCATCATCACTGAGTCCTATAGGTAAACCATTATATCCTAATGAGTATATTTTGTTATCTGGTGAAGCAATACAGCAGCCAACTTGAGTATTTGGGTCTTTTGATCTAAGAGCAGAGAGTTCCGCCACCCCCATAAAATATTGGTCTCAGTTAATATAGTCTTGTCTTTTCATTTTAGAATCCTTTTACATTACCTTTATGCTTTTTAATAATATCAACAATTTGATTAATAAATTTATCAATTTTATCTTTTGTTAGTGTTTCATTATTGTTGATTACTAGATGAATAGTGTATGCAATAACCGAAGTATTTTCTTGCTTATAAGCTGAGATGTATTTATAATTAGAAACAAAATTTAAAGATTTAATATCAGTGTTAATTTTTTTAACATCTGTATTTTTATCAGCCAAATAAGTAATGTCTTTTAAAACAGGTAAAGTTGTAAATAATGGTTTAATTTTTAAGTCTCCATGAGGATTATCTACCATTAAAGGCTGAATATTTAAAACTAAAGCATACAATTCTTGGTTAATCTTATATTTCATTAAATCTTTTTGGTTTAAACATCCTAGGTATCCAATTACTTTATCTTTATGTTTAACCACTAAACAATCATGTTGAGAGAAGCAAGAATTTGTTGCATTTTCTACAACAAGTTTAGTATTAAAAAATGTTTGAATTTGATTTAAGATAGATTTAAGCCCGAATGTGTTTAGATTAATAGTTGAATTATTAATTGGATCAATTATGTATTTTGAAGAAGATATACATGTTAAATTTCATTCATTTTTTTCGTTATAAATTTTTTGTAATTCAAATATAGGATACAAATCATTTTTTCTATTTAAATTGTATTCAATTACTTTAATCATATTATCAAGTAATGATAATTTCATAAAACGATGCTCATTATTTGAACATGGGTGTAATTCATGTATTGGTTTAGTGTTAAATACATTTCATTTTTTAATAGACTCATCACTTACTAAGTTGTAAGTTTTAGTCTCAATAAAGAAATTTTCAATCATAATTTGCCTTAAATTATTTAGGTAATAGTATTCATCTTTATTGTTGTATGAAACATCTATGGTAGTTTCAATAGGTTGAATAGTAATTGCATCAATTGATAATTTTTTAATTACCTCTTCAAATAAATCATATTGGTTTGTTAAATCCTTACGATATCCTGGCACAATAGCAGAATTAGCTAATACTTTGAATCCTAAAGATTTTAGTGTTGATTTAAATTTCTTTGCATCAATTGGTTTTATAAACTCTATGCATTCTTTTAGATTAAATGCAATTTCTTTCGTGTCTTCAATTCTATCACATTTATTAGTTATAGACACAGTTTTAAACTTCTTTTCAATAAGATTAATAAATAAATTTATTTGAAACAATGATACTGGTCTAGTTGTGAATTTTGATGTTTGTGTATTAATGTTGTGAGCAATTGCACTATTGCGAGGCAGCCAATGAGATAAGTTACTAATGTATAGACCAATTGATTTAGTATTAAGATCAAGTGCATATTTATCATCAACACAAACACCCTCGATAGCTATTGTTTCGTTTTTTTGGTTTGTCAAAACAACATCAGATGAAGTTAAACTGTATACTTTTTTGTTATAAGTAATTTTTGCATTGCTATTAGCACACTTTTCAATAATTCCATCAGTTAGTTTATTAGCATCAAAAATTAAAGGAGCTACACCTGTTAGATATGTGATATATGTAATTAGATCAATAATTTCATTCTCACATTTACATCCATTGTTAATTAATATTCTCTTTAATTTTCAAGAAC
>ONDN01000016.1 GCA_900316595.1 uncultured Mycoplasmataceae bacterium
AGAATCAAAGAATCATTCAAAAATAAATATATTGACCATCTTACTATAACAAATACCATTCCTTCAGCTTATGAATTTAAGGATAAACATGTAACAGTTATTAATGTTAGTGATTATATTGTTGGTGTTACAAAAGTTATCTTCTCAAATAACTTGTCATTGTCTAGATATGCAAATGGATGATTTGGAAAGCCAAAGAATAAAAAAAATTAAAATTCAACAAGTAATTGTTGTTGAAGGTAAAACTGATACTAATCACTTAAAGAGATTATTTAATGTTGATACAATTGAAACTAATGGTTCAGCATTAAATTCATGTACATTAAATTTAATTAAAAAAGCAGCTGAAACAAAGGGAGTAATTTTGTTTCTTGATCCAGACTATACAGGTAATTTAATTAGAAAGAAAATTTCCCAACATTTAGATAAATTTGATGAAGCTTTTATTATTAAAGATTCATGAAAAAGTAAAAAAATTGGTGTTAATGAGGCATCAGATATTGAAATAATTAATGCATTAAAAAATGTTATCAAATTCACAAAGCAAGATACACAAACAATAACTTGACAGCAATATAACAAACTCAATATTAACACTTACAATAAAAGAAATAAAATATGTAAGATATATAACATTCCATATTGTAATAATAAGCAATTATTAAAAAGACTCAATATGTTAAAAATAACTTATAAAGAATTAAAGGAAAAGATCAATGAAAAAGAATAAACCTTTAGCTGAAACAATAAGACCTAAATCAATAGATAATATTGTTGGCCAAGGACATTTATTATCAAGTGATTCATTAATTACAAAAATGATTGAAAATAAAAAGATTTATTCTTTGATATTTTATGGTCCACCAGGAATTGGTAAAACTACCATGGCATTAGCAATGTGTAATGATTTACAGGTTCCATATGCTATCTTTGAATGTAGTATTGATTCTAAACAAAAACTATTAGAATTAATTGATTTAGCTAAGCATTCTGATAAATATGTAATTATTTTTGAAGAGATTCATCGACTTAATAAAGATAAGCAAGATATACTATTACCTTATATTGAAAAGGGTATAGTTAATATCTTTTGCACAACAACTGAAAATCCATACTTTGTTGTAAACCCGGCCATAAGAAGTCGTTGTCAAATATTAGAACTTAAACCATTACATAGTTCTGATATGTATACATATCTAAAGAAATTAATTGATAAAAAAGAAATTCAATTATTAATCAGTGATGATTTGTTAAAGAAATTAACTAAATATACAAATGGTGATTTTAGATCAACTATTAATTTAATTGATTTACTTGTTAACTTATATGGTGGTAAAAAAATTACTAGTGAAATCTTAAATCAAGTTATTCAAAATAAATTTATTATTGCTAGTCATTATGGAGATGCACATTATGACTTATTATCTGCATTTCATAAATCATTAAGAGGTAGTGACCCGGATGCAGCAATATATTATTTAGCTCAACTATTGGTTCAAGGTGATTTTAAATCACTTGACCGTAGATTAATAGCTTGTGTTTATGAAGACGTGGGTTTGGCTAATCCCCAATTATGTAGTCGTGTTGTTTCTGCTGTTCAAGCAGCAGAAATTGTCGGCTTCCCAGAAAATAAGCAAATTTATGCTAATGCTGTAATTGAAATTTGTTTATCTCCTAAATCTAATTCCGCAATTTGTGCAATAAATGAAGCACTAAATGATGTTGAATCTGGAAAAATATACCCAATACCAAATCATATAAAAGACAACAATTATAAATCATCAGTAAAGTTAAACCATAAAGGTTATAAGTATCCACATGATTATGGAGGCTATGTTGATCAACAATATTTGCCAAATGAATTAAAAAACAAAAAATACTATAAGTCTTTGAAAAATGGAATAGAAGAAAAATTAAATTCTTGAATAAAACTATTTTTTTCAAAAAAATAGAAATGTATATATAATAATGGAAATATAAAAGGATTCTCATGGGAAAAGAATTAAATGATGTTGCTTATGATATTGCATTAAAGCAATTTGGAAATAAAACATTTTCTTTTAAAGAGTTGTGAACAAAAGTTGTATCAGCAAACCGCATTAAAAAAGCTGAAGCTGATGAATTAATTGGTGAGTTCTATGCTGAAATAATGCAAGATCCAAGATTTGTGTATTGCTCAAACAATACTTGGAAATTAGTTGACTTCTTAAGTGTTAATGATACAAAGAATGCCGAAAATTTGTTATACAACAGTGTTGCAGATGATGTATATGAAGAAGGTTATGAACAAATAAAAAAACCTGATGAATCAAATGAAGAACAATTAGAAGAGAATCAACGTGAAAAAACTGAAGAAGAAATTGCAGCTGAATTTGGATTTGATAATGAAATGGAAGAAGCTTATAATGACATGAATAAGCAAATGATGCAAAGTGAAGAAGACGAAGACGATAATTAATAAAGATGAAATCTAAGCTTATAAATATAAATGAAATGCTTAAAAAAGCTGTAGCTGGTAAATATGCAGTTATCCATTTAAACATTAACAACTTATTATGAATTAAAGCTGCACTTGCAGCTGCTCAACAAAATAATGCACCAATTATTTTGGGTGTTAGTGAATCTGCAGTTAAATGAATGTGTGGTTATAAAAATGTAGTTGATATGGTAAATAATGCTATTGATGCTTTAAATATTACCATCCCAGTTGCATTGCATTTAGATCATGGAACATATGAAGGTGCATTAAAAGCTATTGAAGCTGGTTTTTCATCAGTGATGTTTGATGGAAGTAAATACAAATTTGAAGAAAATTTAAAATTATTGGATGATGTTTTAAATAAAGCACACGCTAAAAATATTTCTGTTGAAGCTGAGGTAGGTTCAATTGGTGGTAGTGAAGATGGAACTGTAAGTAATGGTGAATTAGCTAATGTTGAAGAATGTAGAAAAATGAGCACAACAGGCATTTCATGTCTAGCGGCCGGAATTGGAAATATTCATGGAATTTATCCATCAAATTGAAAAGGTATAAATTTTGATCGTTTAACTGAAATTGCTAATGTAACTAATCATATTCCATTAGTATTGCATGGTGGTTCAGGTATTCCTGAAAATATGATTGAAGAAGCAATCAAAAAAGGTGTTGCAAAAATTAATGTAAATACTGAATGTCAATTAGCTTTTGCATCAGCAACACGTAAATATATTGAAAATAAAGAAGATTTAAATCTTGATAAAAAAGGTTTTGATCCGCGTAAATTACTAAAACCGGGTGAACAAGCAATAACTGATACTATTACCCAAAAAATGAAATTATTTGGTTGCATTAATAAAGCAAATTAATCAATATAAATATCAGCATAATATTGTGATGTCATGATTATAAAATCATATTTTATGTATAATAGTAAAGCAAAGTCAGCAAATTAGTATTAATTATCGCTAGTTAGTGGGACACTCTATTATTAGTAAGAATGCTGAAATTCTGAACATACCAACACTAAATAAATAATAAAGAACTAACTAAACTTTGTTTAAACATTTTATTTTTTTTAATTAAAAGGAAATTATGTCAAGATATACAGGAAGTATAAATCGTAAATCACGTCGTTTGCACTTTTCTATTCTAGAAAACAATAAAGAATTTCTAAAAGGAAAGAAAAGAGAATATGCCCCAGGTCAACATGGAATGGCAAATAAAAAATTATCAGGTTATGGTCAACAACAAGCTGAAAAACAAAAATTAGCTTACATGTATGGATTAAATAACCGTCAATTCCAAAGAATCTTCAAGGTTGCTAAAAAAATGCAGGGTTCTACATCATTAAACTTACTAATTGTTCTTGAATCACGTCTAGATAATTTAGTTTATCGTATGAACTTTACTCCTACAAGAAGAGCTGCACGTCAATTAGTTAACCATGGACATATTCTTGTTAATGGTAAGAAATGTGATATCCCTTCAATAATTATTAAAGTTGGTGATACAATAACAATTAAAGAGAAGTCAAGAACTTTACCAATTGTTAAAGCATCTTTTGAAAATGCAACATTAAGTTTTGTGAATGTTGATAAATCTACTTTCTCTGGTAAATATGTAAGATTCCCAGAAAGACAAGAACTAAATCAAGACATTAACGAAACATACGTAGTTGAATGATTTAGTCGAATTGTTAAATAATTATTATTTACATTTAAAAAAGTATGGCAAAAATTACCATACTTTTTTTATTCAAATTAGTTATAAAAATAAAAGGTTGACACTCTCGTATCAACCTTTATTTATGGTGGAGCGCAAGGGGCTCGAACCCCTGACCTCCTGCTTGTAAGGCAGATGCTCTCCCAGCTGAGCTAGCGCTCCATTATATGGTGACCTGTACGGGATTCAAACCCATGAATGTACGCGTGAAAGGCGTATGTGTTAAGTCACTTCACCAACAGGCCATATATGGCGGCCACAGTAAGGATCGAACTTACGACCAACCGGTTAACAGCCGGTTGCTCTACCGCTGAGCTATGTGGCCATAT
>ONDN01000041.1 GCA_900316595.1 uncultured Mycoplasmataceae bacterium
CGGTGAATCATTAAGTAAAAATAATGAAATAATTTCAAAAATTCAGATTAGTTCCATTATTAATCAAATAAAAATTCTTCGAAAAAAGTATTCAATTGGAATAGTTGTAGGTGGAGGTAACATTTTAAGAGGAGCTAATGTTAACAATAATTTATTATCAAGGTCATCAGCAGATATTATGGGAATGTTGGCTACAATTATTAATTCAATTGCCTTACGCGATGGTTTGGAAGCAAATGGAATTAATACTTCTGTATATTCATTAATTACAATGCCAACTATTGCCAAAACATATAATATTAATTCTGTTAAACACGATTTAAATGAAGGTAATGTTGTAATTTTTGCAGGTGGTACTGGCAACCCATATTTTTCAACAGATTCTGGGGTAGCATTGCGAGCATTAGAATTAGATGCAACATTTATTTTAGTTGCAAAAAACAATATTGATGGTATTTATGATTCTGATCCAAAAATTAATAAGAAAGCAAAAAGATATTCATCTATTTCATATGATAAAATTATTCAAAATAATTTAAAAGCCATTGATACAACAGCTGCTACTTTGTTAAAGGATAGTAAAATTAAAATCATTGTTTTTAATGCGAATAGAAAGAATGGTTTTATTGATGCAATAGAAAATAAAATTCCAACAACAATCGTTTCTAAATCATTGAAGGACAAATAATTATGGAATGATCAGTATACCAAAAAGAATTTGAAACTAAAGCAAACAATGTAGTTAACTGGCTTAATTCTGAGTACAATTTAATTCGTTCAGGAAGAGTTAGTATTTCAGTATTTGATAAAGTTTTTGTATTAGCCTATGGTGAAGAAATGAAACTTAATCAAGTTGCCAATCTTCAGGTTGTTAACGCTACTCAAGTATTAATTAAACCTTATGACCGTAGTCTTATTCAAGAAATTTTGAAAGGTATAGCTAAAGCTAATTTATCTATTAATCCTATTACTAATCCTGATTCTATAAGAATTAATTTTCCTACACAAACAGAAGAAAATCGGAAAGAGAATGTTAAAAAAGCAAAACAAATTTTAGAACAAGCTAAAATTAAAATCCGTGATATTAGAAAAGATGTTCAATTAGCTTATAAAAAACTTGATAATGTTAGCGAAGATTTAATTCATTATTTTGAGGATGAATTAAATTCAATAACAAAAAAATATAATTCACAACTCGAAAACCTTTTTAGTGTTAAAGAAAAAGAATTAATGACTATTTAAGATGAAAAATCAAATTACAGGTAATATTACAAATAGCATAAGTGAAAAAGATTCTAAAAAAATAAACTTTTTAACACGAACTAAATCTTCTGTATTTATTACTTTGTATTTTTTATTATTGGTTCTTCTAGCATTTTTTAGTGATCCACAACCCCAATTTATACCTGCATTATCAGTAAATAAATTGTATCCATTCATTTTTTATGTTGTATTTTTTCTTAGTACAATTTGACTTAATTACTTTATTGCTAAAGAAATAAATAATTGTTTTATTAGATATAGAAGGACAAAGAATGATATTTGATTATTTTCCTTATTATTATTTTTTGAAATAGTAACAATTTGAATATTTCCTGCTGTAGCTTATGGACTTGTTGATAACATTAGTCTCGTTTGAGCACAGTTGATTTTTGTTTGTTCAATATTAATATCATTATTACTTATTTCGATATGTGCAATTATTTATTTTAAATCTAATGGAATAATCGTTACAAAATCATATTTATTAGGTTTGTTAATCATTGTTTTGATTTATCTAACATTTGTTGCTGTAAATTATTTGATCTTGACCAAATCATGGTTTGTACTTGTAATATTGGTATTTATTTCAAGTGTTAATGATGTGTTTGCTTATCTAGGTGGTATGATTTATGGAAAACATAAAATGGTGCCACAATTAAGTCCTAAGAAAACGTGAGAAG
Source organism: uncultured Mycoplasmataceae bacterium (assembly GCA_900316595.1). Taxonomy (GTDB): domain Bacteria; phylum Bacillota_I; class Bacilli_A; order Mycoplasmatales; family Mycoplasmoidaceae; genus Malacoplasma_A. The sequence continues at coordinate 1,944 of ONDN01000041.1, forward strand.
GCTTTTTAACAGGAACGATTGTTACATCAATTATATCTATTGCACTAATTTTAACAATGTATTTCACAAACAATCTTTCTTCAAATATAAACTATAGTTTTATTGGTTCATTTGTTGGATGGCAATGGTTTAATTCAATGTCGTCAAATGCCTTAACCCAGGAACATTGGTATTGATTAGTTATATTATGCATAACTTGTATAACTGTTACTGTAATATCAGTTTTTGGTGATTTATTATTTAGTTATTTTAAAAGAATAAATCAGATTAAGGACTATAGTAATTTTATACCAGGACATGGTGGTATTCTAGATAGAATTGATTCAGTCTCACTATCAAGCACTATTTATTTTGTTGTATCAATAATTGTTTGCTTAAGTTTTAATGGATTTTCGTCAGATTCATTTTTACTAACTCAATTTAGAATTATCTAATGACAAAAATTGTTATTTTTGGTGCTACAGGAAGCATTGGAACTTCTGCTTTAAAAATTATTAAAAACAACAAAGATTTTGAGCTTGTAGGTATTGGTTATTTTACCAATAAGCAAAGAGCTAAAAAAATTGCAAGAGAATTTAATATTAGCAATATTTTACAAGGCAATAATGCAAATAAAATTGATAATTTTTTAAAAACAGTTAAACCAGATCTAGTTTTAAATGCTGTTAGTGGCTCAGCTGGAGTTATATTTAGTTATATAACAATAAAAAATAAAAAAACTTTGATTTTAGCTAATAAAGAAACTTTAGTCTGTTGTGGAAAACAAATAATGTCTCTTGCCAAACAAAAACATGTAAAGATATATCCTATAGATTCTGAGCATTCAGCAGTATATACACTTCTTAAACATAAGACTAATAATAAAAAAATTAAAGAAATTATTATTACTGCATCAGGAGGACCGTTTTATAACTATAAATACAAAGAGTTACTAAAGATAAAATATAGTCAGGCTATTCACAACCCTAATTGGGTCATGGGTGAAAAAGTTAGTGTTGATTCATCCACAATGTTGAATAAATCATTTGAAATCATTGAAGCTTATTGATTATTTCCTCATAAAAAAATAATAGCTTTATTACAACCTAGCTCAAAAGTCCATGCATTAATAAAGTATATAGATAATTCAGTAGATGCATATATATCAAAAAGTGATATGTGCATACCAATTAAGAATGCAATATATCAATACAAAATAAATGATAAAAAGCATATTTTTCATTTTGAAAATATTAAGAACATCAAATATGAATTAAAAGAAATAAATAATAAATATTTAAAAGGTTATTCATATGCAAAATTAATGTTAAACAATATTAATACTTCTTTACCAGCTATTATCAACATCGCTGATGAAAAAGCAATTAAATTATTTAAGTGCAATAAAATTTCTTTTTTAGATATTTACAAATATATTGATGGATTTATTAAAAAGCATAAGAATGTTAAATTTAAATCAATTTTAGAGTTTTTAAATTTTTATAACAAGTTTGCTAGCTAATTTATTAGCTAAATTAATGGATATGCTAATCTTAAAAAGAAGTTAATACATTTATCTTTTTTACCAAATACTTGATTTAAATTATTTAGAGTAATTTCTTTTGAATTCAATAAATCATCATGAAATACTTTCTTTACCTTATTATTAAATTCTTTATTGTAAATTAACACCATAGCCTCAAAATTAATTCAAAGAGATCGGTAATCAATGTTACTGCTTCCTATATATGAAATGTTATCATCAACAATAATATATTTTGAATGGATAAAACCATTATATTCATAAACTTTACATTTTCCTTTAAGTAAAGTTTGATAATATGAACGGTTTACATTTAGTGCCAATCTTGAAAATTCCTTTAATCCAGGAACAATAATTTTGACATCAACACCACTTAATGCTGAATAGTTAAGAGCATCGATTATTTTTGTACTAGGGCATAAATAAGGAATAGCAATGTAAATTGATTTTTTTGCTTTAAAAATAAGACTAATAATAGTTTGTTCAATAGTTTTTTCTTTTAATTCAGGACTGCTATGTGTTAATTGCATTAAAATTTTATCATTACCTTTATGAATATTATTTTGTTCATATATCTTGATAAATGTTTTAGTTCACTTAATCTTTTTCTTTTTATTCATTTTTTTTGCTAAAGATGTTCAAATCTTAAAGAAGTCAACTAGTAGACTATTACAAATTTCACCACTAATAACGAAATTTAAATCTCTAAAAGTATTACATTTTTTATTCATCATGATGTATTCATCAGAATAATTACTACCACCAAATATTGCTCTTTGGTTATCAACAATTAAAGCCTTAGTGTGCAAACGATAATTAGTTGTGCCCTTAAAGATATAGAGCCCAGGGGTATTGAATATGCCAACATTAATACCAACTTTAGTCATTGGCTTTATGAGGTCCATTTTTAATTTTTTTCTAGGAAGTCAATCATATAAAACAAATATTTCTACGCCCTCTTTTCGCTTTTTTAGTAATTCAGTTATTATAATTCTTGCAGTAACCGAGTCTCTAAATATATATGTTTCTAAAACAATTAATCTTTTTGCAGATCTAATGAGACTAATAGTTTCTTTTAAAAAATTAATGTTGTCATCAATAATTTTTATTGAATTGTTAATGTAAATGGGTGATTTTAAAACACTATAGTTGTATGCAAATATATTACTTATCTCACAATTGCTTTTTAAAAACGATTCTGTAAAATTATATTTGGAAAGTTCAGTATAAGTATAAGATCCATTAATATATTGTCTCCATTTTTTTATGTAGAAATGGCTTAATCCGAATCAGACATAAAATAATGTTCCTAATAGTGGGAAAATAACAACAACAATCAATCAACAAAGTTTTATTTCTAGTTTTTGATTATTATTAAAAATAAAAACACCAGTAAAAAATTGAACTACTAATGTCATTATTAATATTGACAATACTGTTCAAAATTCATTGCAAAAATAAACAAATATAAAAATTAAACTACTAATAACTATAAGATAAAGAAGAGCTACAAAACCAATAAAAGTACCACGAAATTTATTCATATTCTTAAAAAACCAATATATCTATATTGTTCTTTGTTATAATATAATAACATAAATTAAGTTAATTATGAAGAAGTCAATTCAACCAAAATTACATGAAGTTACATTTAAATGTGCATCTTGTGGTTCTGAATATGTTGTAGAATCAACATTGAAACAAGATTTAGTTTCAATTGATGTTTGTTCTAATTGCCATCCATTTTACAAAGGCGGAAGTAGTTCACAAAAAGTTAAAGGACGTGCTGAAAAACTTTCTTCTAAATTTAATACAGGCAAGAATAATTTAAGCAAGAAAACAACTAAATCTTCTAGCAAGAAAACAACTAAGAGATCTAATAAAGTTATTAATTCTTTAGATGAATTAAAATAAATAAAGTTTAAAGGCAATTTATCTATCTAAGTAATTGCCTTTACTTATATATAAAGTACTAGATAATGGAATACGATAAGAATTTATATAGTTCACTAGAAGCAATAAAAGAAAAATATGAATCTCTTTCAAAAAAGCTTGAAGATCCTA
>ONDN01000073.1 GCA_900316595.1 uncultured Mycoplasmataceae bacterium
ATGATGTGGTTTAATAGGTTTACCACATTTTTTACATGTAGTAACTGTTGGTTTAGATAAAGCTAAGTGACTTTTTCGCATTCCTTTGCGAGATTTACTTACACGTCTTTGTTGTACTGCCATAATTCTCCTTTAATGCCATTATATTATACACAATGAAGTCAATTACATATAAATATATAATATATAGATATGTCGAAGCTTAAAAAGATCAATCTTAATGGTGAAGTTCTTAATGACATACTAGATAATGTAATTAAGAAAGTACCTGGCATTTCAAATACATTAAAACCAACAATTGAAATTAGCCATAGCACTATTCCATTCATAAAAATCACTATTAAACCAATGGATGACATTGTTAATGTTTACAATTTATGTAAACGATTACAAGATTTAGTTTACTATCATATTTTAACTAATTTGGATTTGGACAAAATTAGAGTTGATGTAGTGGCTATATAGGACTATTCTCACATTATTACGTTATAAGCTTTTTATTTAAATATGACAAAATTAACAATAACCGAATTAAGAAAAATGTTTATTAATGGTGGATTAGCAATTGCTAATCAATTTGAATACATTAATAAATTAAACATTTTTCCAGTTCCTGATGGTGATACCGGTAGTAATATGAAAATTACAACTGAAGGTGCGAGCCAAGCTATCAATTCATCTAATTTTAATGATCTAGCTTCATTTGGTAAAGTTTATTCTCGTGCATTATTAATGAATGCTCGTGGTAATTCAGGTGTTATTTTCTCACAAATAATGAAGGGCTTTGTTTCAACATTCAAACCAGATATTACTGAGCTATCATTATCAGAGTTAGTTGATTCCTTTGTTGCTGCTAAAGATCAAGCATACAAAACATTGTCTTCTCCTGTTGAAGGTACTATTTTAACCGTTATTCGCATGACAGCTGATGGTTTAGTTGCTAAAAAAGATTCTTTTACAACTATTGAAGATTTATTCGATTTGGCAGTAGATCTTTCTAAAAAAGCTTTAGATGAAACACCTAATTTATTACCACAACTTAAGAGTGCTAATGTAGTTGACTCTGGTGGTTATGGTTTATGTTGTTACATTCAAGGAATGCGTGATGTTATTTCTAACAAGAAAACAGATAATTCCTTTATTGTTAAGAGTCAACAACCAGTGGATACTAGTTCAAACAAAAATACATTTATTAATGATCCAGCTGATATTAATGAAGGCTTTGGATATTGTTGTGAATTCATCATGACAATTGGATCAAAGGTTGCATTTCATCAAAGAGATAAAGCAAGGTTTAATGTAGATATCCTTAAAAAAGAATTGTCAAAAATAGGTAATTGTTTAGCTGTTGTTGTTGATGATGATATTGTTAAAGTTCATGTTCATTCATTATGGCCAAGTAGAGTTTTATATATTGGTTCAATGTTTGGTGAATTTAATAAAGTTAAGATTGAGAATATGACTTTACAGTTTATGGAAAACAATCCAGGAACTACATTGGAAGAATTGACTAAAATGAAGAAAAATGGAGCAAGCACTTCTAAGCAAACTCTTGATTCCAAACCAAAAGTTATTGTTACAGTACCTACAGATGAGATGGAGAAATTATTTAATGAATCTTTATGTGTAGATTACATAATTAATTATTCAATTAATGGTAATCCATCAATTAAAGAATTTTTAAATGCTTTTAAAGCTGTAAACTCGAAAAAAATTCTTTTAATTGTTGATGATTCAAATGCAATTCTAGCTGCAAATCAAGCAATTGAATTGATAGGAAAAAAGTACAAAATTGAAGCAATTTCATCAAATGACATTAGTGTAAGTTATTTGGCATGTAAAGCATATTCTAAAACATCATCATTTGTTCAAAACATAAAAACAATCCGTAAAGTTATTGATGTAGACTTCGGAAAAATTGCAATAGCAAGCAAACGCGCAAAATACGGAGGAGTTAAGATTCTTCCTAACGATTATATTGGATTTATTAACAAAAAAATCGTTATTTCTAAAAAAGAATTAACACCTGTTGTTGAAAGAATTTGCGATTACATTGTAAAACGAAATAGAAAAAAATCTAAAAAAACGGTTATCATATTTGCTGGTATAAATGTTAAACTTGATGATATTCGTAGAATTCGCAAATATTTAGCTGAAAAATACTCTTTAAAAACCAATATTATTCAATCTGGTCAAAAATTATATGATTACCATATTATTATGTAATTTGCTTTGCAAATTAGGATAGATATTAGTTTAAACATATTTTGCATATTGTGAAGTATAGTTTAAGGTCCCCAATTAATGAGTTAAGTCCCAAAATGTTCGCCTAGATTAGTTAAATTAGGCAATGATTTCTCTTAGATGGTGTATCTTATCAAAAATGTGTGAACTCATCATTTCTTATTTATATATAGGCTTTATATATTTACCAATCACGAATTTATTGATATTA
>ONDN01000015.1 GCA_900316595.1 uncultured Mycoplasmataceae bacterium
GTTATTTGTCATTTATATCCAATTCTTCTGCTTTAATTTGCTCGATTTGTTCAATATCATTTACACCAATTAATTTGTCTGATTCAGTCAAAGGCATTTCATCAATGGATTTGATTTTACTCCTAATCATTCTAAATCTTGTGTCAAGTAATTTTTGAAATCCTTCAGTTGATTTATTGAAACCTTCTGATACCTCTCCTATTTCATCTTCCATTTTTGTAAATTGGGATTTCAATGCTGAAATCAAAGTAATAATGTTTGATGCATCTTGTTGAATCTTAAGTGATTTGAATCCCATCATAAAACTTATTAACAATGCAGATATAGTGGATGGACCAGCAATGGTTACCTGATATTCTTGCTGAAGTTTTTCTAATAAACCCATTTTAATAACTTCAACATATAAGCTTTCTGTTGGTAAAAACATAATAGCATATGGTGTTGTTCTTGGCGGATTAATATATTTATCATGTATATCTTTTGCCATATTATTAATAGTTTGTTTTAGTTGAGATAATTTTAAATTAATTGCTGCTTTATCGCCAATTTCTTGGGCATTAACTAAATCAGTAAACACAGTATTTGGAAATTTTGAATCAATTGGTAAATAGACAAATTTATTATCGTTTGTTGGAAACTTAATAGCAAATTCAACTCTATCTTGGTTTTCCTTTGGTTGAAATTTTTCAACATATTGATCTGATGTTAAAAATTGTTCAAGAATATTATGTAATTGGATCTCTCCAAAAATTCCTGATACTTTAACATTTTTCATTGCCTTCAACAATTTATCAGCTGATAACCCAAAAGTTTTAAATTCACCAGCAGCAGTCTGAAAATTAGTTAATTGTTTATTTATTAATTCAAAAGATTTATTAAATTCTGTTGATACAGATTTATTCAAATCATTTGTTACAATTTTTTTTATATCAGCAATACTTTCTTTATTGTTAGTAGAATTTGTAGTGATTAGATTTTGAATTATTTCCATATCCTTTTGATGCTGTGTTTCAAGAGTTTTACTAATTTGGTCTCCCATTTTTTGCAATACATCACTAGCAATATTTGAATTATTTCCTTTTGGTATTTTCTTTAGGATAATTGGTATAAAAATACACATGCTAATAATAATTAAACATAATATTGCTATTAAAATAATTTCAATGGTTGTCATTTTTATTCTCCTTAATTATTTTTGACTTGAATTCAGTTTCGAGTTATTTTCCAAGAATAAATAAAGGAAAGCACAACATTTAGTACATTTTATTTCTTTTTTATAACACATTACTAGCTCCTTAAATAAAACGAAATGCCGACCGGGTTATGATCTGAATAGATAAATTCAGTATCAAATCCAAATGTGAAATTTACACCAATATTATTTGAAACTAAAAAACCATCTATGGAAGTAGAATATAAGTTTGTATAACCATCTCCTGCTGTTCTAAAATTAATTCCAGCATCACGCACTGTAGGAATAGCATGTGTTGTTAATATTTTAGCTTGGTTATTTTGGGTGCCAGCTACTGGTAATAATTCGTCTAGAATTCGATTACTTAAAGATGTATCTCAATAATAATCAGTGTCGTAATATCTTCATTGAGAACTCTTTTCATATTTTCCAGTATTTGTGTTATATATAACAGGTTCTTCACTAGGTTCATCAACTAATGGTGAATACAAGTGTTTATTTGGATGCATTTTATCTATATAGTTTGTGCAAATGTGATCAAAAGTTGGATCATTTTCACTTTCAAAGTAAACACCTTCGCCTTTCTTATATGATTTATTTTTTTCATAGGTCGGATAATCTTTTCAGCATAAATCATTTGTTGGTTTTGATGGATCGCATTTTCACCATTTAAATTCTTTAAAAGGAAATGGTGCTATTGCTGGATCATTATTATCATAAATAATTTCATTTTTAAATTTTGTATCTGAACCACTATATCCATATGTTTGGGGCAATATTTGGTTTCAATCAGCACCAAGCATCACATAATTACCTTTACTTATTTCTTCTTGAAAGACTTGATTTACTAACCCTAATTGTTGTCTACGCACACTTCCAGAACTATCATATGCAGAAAAATGAACATTGATGAAAACGAATTCTTTACCATTATTAACAGGATAACGTGTAATAATTAAACAGCGTTTCAATTCAAATATATTAAGTGGAAAAGTACTAATGTTTGGCAATGTTACTCTCTCAGCTTTATCAAGCATTGTGTATTTTGAAAATATTGATAGACCACCCTGGACTTGACCATGCATTTGATGAATTGGTACTGGTATTCATGGAACAGAAAAATTATATGCAAAAACTGAAGAGTAGTGATTTGCAAAATTATCATTAATGTTTTCATTTGGATTAGGTTCATTATAAATTTCACTATATCCGTCATTTCTCAATCTTTGATATTCATTTATATGATAGCTTCTTGTTGAATCAAGATCTTGTTCTTGAATGGCAATAAAATCAAATGTACCAGTTTGTTCAGAATTTAATGAATTATTAAATTCTTGAATGTTTTCTTCTACTTCATCTTTATTAACTTTTAGATTTTGATCATAATATGTTTTATATAATGATGACCCTCTTAAATCTTCAGCAGCAATAGTTAAATCATGATTGTTAGTTTTAACTACCATATCATGACTTGCGCTTAATATTCTTGCAACTCCAGCTTCTGATTTAAATACAGCATTTTTACTTTGAGCTCGTGATTTGGATTTTCCACCATCATGTTTCATATCCATAAAAAAATCCATGTCTTGATTATAAGCATTGAATCCTACATTGTATGATAGTGCTGAATAACTTGTAAGTTCATTATCATTAGAAACCTTTAATTGATTGTGATTACTTTTATTGTCTGATGATCTATCATCACTAATATTTAATGTCATTCTAATTGGTGGGTTATATTGAGTAAAAACAAAACCAACAATAAGTGATGGGAATAGCAAGATTATGCTTCCTATACAAAGCGATGTATAAACTAATGTTTTTCTAATGATAATTTTGTTTTTGCTTATAGTATTGGTTTTTGATGAGTTAATTGAAATATGATCTTTATTAATTTGATCAAAAATAAGCCCAATATAAGGAATAATAAGACCAAGAGAATAAAAAATAATATGCTTATTTTTCTTGGTTTTAATTGCAATAATTAATTTAAAAATTGAAAAACAAATATTAATAAGTAAAAATACACTTGTAAATGTTATTGTTGCGCCAAAGAATAATCAAAATCAAACATTACCAAATTGTAAAAAAGTTATCTTTGAATTATATATAGTGAAATAAACTATTAACAATATTGCCATTATTGTTAATGTGATACTATACATCAAATTTCATATGCAATATTTGTCAAATCTATTTGCATTTTGTTGGTTAGTTTTATTAATGTTTTCCATTTCAATAAATATTATATATATGCATATCTAGATTAGTAATGTGCATTTATATATATAATATAGCGGAATGATCTTAACAAGTAAATTCAAAGGTAAAACAGTTTTAATAAAACAGATTAACTTTAAAGATCCTTATATTTCCCACAAACTAGAAAATATTGGGTTAACTCCGGGTGTAATAGTTAATGTGCTTGATTACAACCGTAGCAAAAAGCTTCTACATCTTGATATTTACAATGTTGAGTATGTTCTAAGAACAAAGGATTGTAAATATATAGATGTTGAAGAAACAAAGTAATAATTTTAATAAATCAAAAATTAATAAAACTAATGTTTTTGTTAAACATCATTTTTTTGCTGATAAAGACACATACTTATTAATTGGAGCTCCAAATGTCGGCAAATCAACTTTTTTTAATAAAGTAAGTACTGGAACATCTGAAATTTCTAATTTTGATCGTTTAACTGTGGCACCAAATTATGGAAAAATCAAAAAGAATAAATCAAAAACAATCGTTGATTTGCCAGGGATTTATAATTTATCACATCCATTTGATGAAGAAATTACTGTTGCAAATTTTTTAATAAAAGAAAAATTCAATAAGATTATCAATATAATTGGTGCCACATCCATTCAACGAGATTTGCTTTTATCTATTCAAGCAATAGAAACTGGTTTGGTATCAACGATTGTTATCAACATGGTAGACGAAGTAAACAAAACCAAATTAGATATTAACAGACTATCAAAATTATTAGGAAATATTAAAATTGTTTTAGCTCAAGCAAATAAGAACATAGGTATTAGTGAAGCTACAAATAGTATTTTCAAGGATAATGTTGTAAATTCTAAAGTTGTTAAATATGATCAAGTAACAGAGAATTGCATTGATCAAATATCAAAAATACTACCAGAATCTAATTTATCAAAGCGTTTTTTATCTTTGATGATATTAGAGAAGAACCAAATCATTATTGATTATTTGAAAACTAAAATAGGTAGTAAATACAATAGAATTCAAGCAATAATCAATAAATATAAAAACATTGATTTTGTTGATTTATTAAGATCAAAAAGAATTGAATTTGTTAATGATTTATTAAGTAAATGCCTTTTATTTGATGATAAAAAAGTTACTTACTTTAACAAACATGAAAATAAGAAGCAGAGGAAATTTGATCGTGCCATTTTAAATGGTTGAATTGGTATCCCACTAATTATCTTTTTGATATTGATCATATATTACCTATCATTTGGACCATATGCTGGTGGAACACTTCAAACATTATTTTATGATGAATTTTTAACTAAAATTGTTAATCTTAAATGATTAACGACCTTGTTTAGTAAATTATTTCATCCTGAAACAAATGCTGTAGGTGAATGAGCATTACATCTATTTACTGAAGGTATATTTAATGGTTTGTTTGTTGTTATTTCATTTTGTATCCCAATAACGATATTGTTTATATTAATTAACTTAATCCAGCAAATTGGTGTCATGTCAAGAATTTCAGTTTTACTTGATCAAGCTTTTAGTAAATTTGGTCTAAGTGGTCGGAGTGTTGTTAATCTATTAACAGGTTTTGGATGCAATGTTACATCAATATTAATGATGCGTAGCTCCAATTCTAAAAAAGAGAGAATGATTTCTTTATTGATTGCACCATTTATTTCATGTAGTTCTCGAACAATTGTTTTTTTAACTATTAGTGCAATAACATTTAGTATTTCACTAGGTTGATTATATGTAGCATTTTTATTATTTATGAGTGGTATTATTGCTCTATTAATTGGTTTATCATTCTCCAAAACAATGTTCAGAAAATCTAAATCATTCTTTTTAGTGGAATTAGTTAGTTGAAAAAAACCAGATTTCGCTGTTATTTTTAAAAGTGTATTATTGCAACTTAAGAGTTTTATTGTAAAAGCAACAACTTTTATTTTAATTGCTAATTTTATTATTTGACTATTTACTCATACTGGTCCAAGCGGAATACTATTAGATGATAAAATTGATATATCATTTTTTGGATATATAGCTCGAGGATTAAATTATTTAATGTATCCATTAGGTGGGAATTCACAACATGGTTACGTTGGAAATAATGAAGGGTGAAAAATGACATTGTCATTAATAACTGCTTTCCCTGCAAAAGAGATTGCATTAGGTAATATTTCAATACTATTTGCTGGCCAAGAAAATTTTAGAAATTTTGTTACACAAAATATGCCAATAGCAATTTCTTATATGACAATGTTTTTGTTATATATTCCATGTGCAGCAACAATATCTGTTTTGCGTAAAGAGGGTGGATGAAAATTATTATTTATCCATCTATCATTATCAATAAGTATCAGTTATTTGTTAGGAATATTATCTTATTGAATTACTTATGGTATTGTAATGACACATTAAGCTCTTTTAAGTCTTGATGATCTAGGTCAAAAAGCTAAAAAAGCTACTACACCAAGTAAACATAATCCGCAAAGTCCAAGTGATATTCACAGCATTATTGAATTATTAATTGACAATGCAATCAAAGGCAAAACAATTAAACAAACTAAAAATAATGAGACAACAACACTAATACCAATAATATATCTCTTATGGTTATCAATTTGATAACTGATAGTTACAGTGCCACAATATTCTTTGCAACTAATTTTGCTTCTAATTTCAATTTTATTAGATTCTTTATTAAGAATTGAAAATTCTTTATAGTTTAATTTAATTTTGTTAGTTTTATTAATAACTTTGATAATCCTAGTAGGATCATAAAAATCATCAATTTTATATGTGATTTTTGTATCTATTATTCTTGAAATGTCTTGCTTTTTACTCATATGGCTATTATAATCATTCTTTAAATGTATGTATGTATATTTTTTTAGCACCCTGTGCAATAATCATATATGCAAATGTTAATGAGAAAGAATATAAAATTCAAATTGGTTGATTTTCTATTAATGATGTAAAACAAGCATAATCCAAATTATGAACTAAACATAAAATTAAACCTAACAAGAAAATAATCAATAATGATAAGTTGACCATTGTTGTAGGGTTAGATTGAATAAATGGAATTTTTTCGGTTCTTAAAACATAAATTACAGCTATTTGTGTTAACAAACTTTCTAAAAATCATCCTGTAGAAAACTGATTTTGATAATCTGATCCATTTCATTTAAATGCATAAAACATAATCATGAAACTGATAATATCAAATATTGTACTTACTGGACCAATACATACCATAAATTTAAATATTGATTTAGGATTCCATTGCCGAGCACATTTAATATAGTTCTCATCAACATTATCTCATGGTATAGAGTACTGTGAGAAGTCATAAATTATATTTAATATCAAAATATGAATAGGAACCATTGGTGTAAATGCATTAGACTTATCAGGTGAAACAACAAAAGATAATCATATTGCTGCAAATAGAACGCTTAACATGTTACCAAAGTTTGATGATATTGTCATCTTAATGTATTTAATGATATTGCAAAATGTTTTTCTTCCTTCAACAACACCTCGTTTTAAAATACGCAGATCTTTTTTTAATAAAACAATATCTGCACTTTCTTTGGCAATATCAACAGCTGTATCAACTGATATACCAATATCCGCCACTTGCATAGCAGCAGCATCATTAATACCATCACCCATATAGCCAACTACATGTTTATTACTTTTTATTGCTAAAACGATTCTTGATTTTTGTTCAGGTGATAATTTTGCAAAAATATTTACATTCATAACAACATTTTTTAATTCTTCATCATCCATATTGTTAATGTCGCTTCCAAGTAATATATTTTGAGAATCGATACCGACATTTTTACATACATAACGAGTAATAATATCATTATCACCAGTTAATACCTTTACTGTAACACCATGATCTCTTAGTGCTTTAATTGCATCAGCAGCTGATTCTTTAGGAGGGTCAAGAAGAGCAATAAAACCAATTAAACACATATGTTGTTCATCATTTGCAATAAATTGTCTATTTGTTGGTAAAATTTCATGGTTAATAGCAACAGCAATAACTCTCATTCCATCTTGGTTTAAACTATTAACAATTTTAAAAGCTTGTTTTTTTAATTGACTATTAAACTTTAATGTTTGGCCCTTATATTCACAATAGTCACAAATATCAATAATTTCTTCAGATGCACCTTTTGTAACTAAAAGTCTTCTGTTTTGATTATCCTCAATAATTACTGACATTCTTTTGCGTTTAAAATCAAATGGAATTTCATCCACTTTTTTAAATCCCATAATAGGGTCATCAATTCCGATCTTATCAGCTTTTTCAATTACTGCTAAGTCAATCAAATTTTTTAAACCTGTCTGATAATAACTATTGATAAAAGCAAATGATAACACTCGATTATCATCATCACCTTCGAGATTAATATGACGTTCAAGAAC
>ONDN01000052.1 GCA_900316595.1 uncultured Mycoplasmataceae bacterium
TAATATTTACCCAAACCAATTAATTTAAATTTATCTTTATCTTTTATATGAATCAAAAATTTGATTGGAAAACAATGACCAATTGTTGCAAACAATCCCGCGACAAATATTAATGAATAAAAATTGTGATTGTTTGGAAATCATCTATAAATACTAAAAAGATAAATACATCAACAGCAAACAATTGATAAATATGATTTAACACCATCTAAAAGCATTACACATAATCCGTATCTTTTACCAAATGCTCGTATTGAATTGGTGCCACCAACATTACCACTACCAGTAGCACGAACATTCTTCTTCAAAAGAAATGAAAAAATATCTCCAAATAAAATATTTCCAAATAAATATCCAATAATTGCAAATAATAATGTGATTAATACTAAATAAAAAATTAACATTGTTCTTCTATTTTTTTAATTAAATTTAGTCTTTTAATATGTCGCTTATTTTTTGGATCATTGCTGTCAAATTTAGTGCTTATGAAATTATTAATAATTTTTATATTATTTTCTAATGTGTTGAACCTTGCACTTAATGTAACAATGTTACAATTATTATGTTCTCTAGCAAGAGATGCTAATTTATAATTATGTATACAAATTGCTCTAATACCTTTAACTTTGTTAGCAGCGATACACATACCAAAGCCAGTACCACAAATTAATATGCCAAAAGCATTATGTATTTTATTTACAGCATTAGCTACTTTAAGAGCATATATAGGATAATCTACAGGAACATCTCCATTATTTGGTCCTAAATCTTTAAAATTGTATTTTTTACCTAGCTTCTTAATGATTTGTTTTTTCATTTGATAGCCAGCATGATCAGAACTAATGTAAATTAATGGCCTTAATTGTTTCACAATCTCACTACCTTTATATTTTCCTTCCCTTATTATTTTAAGATTATCTAAGTCAATTATTGTTGAAGGTATATTTTTTTTAGTACTACCTTTGATTATTATTAGTTTTGATAAATGTTTTTTAAAAACATTGCAAGCGTCAATTGCATTTTTAATTGGATCTTCGCCTGAAATATTAGCACTTGATGAATATATTGGTCCAGTTAATTTTATCAATGATAACAATTTTTGATTATTAGGAATCCGATAGGAAATTTTATTTTTAATGATTGTTAATCCACCTGGTCAATATTTCGAAACAACTTTTTTTTCTTGCTCACTTAAATCTTTTACTTGATTTATGTTGCTAATAAAAAAGATCAATTTTTTATCAGTTGGGCGTTCTTTTATCTGATAAATAAGTTTTGGATTTAATGAAATTAAACCCATAACTGTATCAGTTTCAACTACCGCAGCATATTGTTTTGTTTTAAGTAATTGAGAAATTTGTTTGGTTTGATCAAATGAGTAAATTTTGATCATAATAATTAATTATTCTTCTTATCTGGTTGTTTTGGAAAGTTAAATTTTACTTTAAATCTATTTAGTAATTCAATAGAAATACGTTCATTTAGCATAATTTGACGTATGCTTTCGAATTTATTTTTATCATTCAATATATCACGAATTGGTGAATTAGTCTTTTGATAATAGTTATCTAATGATTTTTTAACATCATCATCAGTAATACGAATATCTCAAAGAGCTGCCAATTCATTAAATAATAAATTTCGTTTTAATGTTGAGGTGGCAATATCTTGAAGCGTCTTATCATCTTCTACCATTTTCTTCATAGTATCATTTGATAAATTTCCATTCTTATCATTTAAAACATTATTTTTAATTCTCTCTGCAAATGCTTTAACATCATCATTATCAATATTAATATCAAAATGCTTATAAATACCAGCAACAATTAAATCAACTGAATTATTTCTTGCAATAACATTAGCAATTTGCCTATCAATATCTTCCATAGATGCATTAGGCATAATTTCTTTCAACTTCTTTCTTTGAAATTCAACATAATTTTTATCTGCATGTAATTGAGAAATTTCAAATTCTTGACTATAATTTAACTCACTATTTTTCTTGATTGTAGATTTTAATTTTTCCATATACTTTCCTTTTTTTAACTTGTAATCATTATAATATTTGCTTTCTTACCACAATATTATACATAAAAATTAGCACTCAAACAAAAAGAGTGCTAAATATTTGAAATTTATAAAATAAAGAGTTAATGCATAAATTTAGCAAATGGATTTTTGCCTCGTCGTAATTCTTTGCCTACTTCTTCCATTTGCTTACGCATTTTTTCTCATTGATTAAATAGTTTGTTAAATTCATCAGGTCTTCTACCTGAACCTTTAATTACTCTTTCTTTTCTTGAAGGTTGCTTTTTGAAAAGAAAAGGATTTTTTCGTTCTTTGGTAGTCATTGAATTCATAAGAATTTCTCATATTCTAATTCTTTCTTCAGCTGAATCAATATCATCAGCAGCAATGTTATTCATTGCTGGCATCATTTTAATAATTGAACCTAAAGAACCCAATTTTTTAAGTTGTTGCATTTGAATCATTAAATCTTCAAAATCCATTTTTCCTGTAAACATTTTTGTAAATGTTTTTTTGGTTTGTGCTTCATCAACAACATCGCTAGCTTTTTCAGCTAATGTCATAATATCACCTAAACCAATAATTCTATCGGCCATTCTTTCAGGATAGAAAATATCTAATGAACCCATTTTTTCACCACTTCCAGTTAGCTTGACAGGAACATTTAATAAATGAATAAGACTTAATGCCACTCCAGCGCGTGCATCTGAATCAAGTTTGGTGATAATAAAACCTGAAAGATCCAATATATCATTAAATTCTCTAGCAACATTAATCATATCTTGTCCAGCCATTGAGTCAACAACTAAAAGAATTTCATCTGGATGAACAGCATTTTTAATATTTACTAATTCATTCATTAGTTGCTCATTAGTTTGCAACCTTCCAGCAGTATCAAAGATAATAACATCATTCTTATTGGAATCAGCAAAATGCATTGCTTCCTTTGCTGTAATAATAGGATCTTGATTACCTTTTTGAAAAAAATCAACATTAGTTTGTTGTGCTAATGTATGTAACTGATCAATAGCTGCTGGACGATACACATCTAAAGCAACTAACAATGGTTTAGATTCATATTTAGATTTAGTATAATTAGCAATTTTACCAGCTGTTGTGGTCTTACCACTGCCCTGAAGACCAACTAACATAATCTTTAAAGGTTTTTTGCTAAAATCAACAGGAACATTTTGCGAACCCAAGATTTTTGTCAATTCATCTTTAATGATTGTTAATATAAACTGTTGTGGATCTACACCTTGTGGAACCATTTGGTCAATAGCTTTTTGACGAATATTTTTAATAAAATCTTTAACTACTAATAAATTAACATCAGCTTCAAGAAGACTAATTCGAATTTGCTTTAACAATTCTGTAATATCTTCTTCTTTAATGTACATGCCATTTAATTTTTTTGACATGTGTTTAGCAACAATATTAGATATAAAAGATTTCAACATTATTTATTTCCAATTAATTAAAAAATAATTTTTCTTGCCTTTTTTTATGTAGGAAAATTGATTTTTAATAGCATTAGTTTTATCAACAATAAAATTAATGTCTTCAACTAGTTTATTGTTAACAAAAATTGATTTTCCATTAACTAATTGTCTTGCTTGCGATTTAGATTCACATGCCTTTAATAAAACCAAAACATCAACAATATTATATTTATCATCTGTCGCATCAAATTTAGGAATACCATTTAAAACAACAAGCAAATCATCATCATTCAATTCATCAATTTTACCTTGAAAGAACAACTCTGATAGCTTAATACATTTGTCAGCTTCTTTTTGACCATGTATATCAGTAACAATTGTCTTTGCTAAAATTTTTTGACCATATCTGTCAGCTTTATTTTCATTGTGTTTTTTAACTATTTGTTTTATTTCATCAATTGAAATAAATGTTAATGATAATAGGAGTTTTTCAACATCAGCGTCATTTTGGTTAATTAAAAATTGATACATTGAATATGGGGAAGTTAATTCGGGATCTAAGTAAATTGCTCCCGATTCAGATTTTCCAAATTTAGTTCCATCTGCCTTAGTTAATAGATTAACTGTCATCCCAAATGATTTGTTATTATCATCGGTCTTTTTTCTAATAAAATCAACACCATTAGTAATATTACCTCATTGATCGCTTCCACCAATTTGCAAAGCAACATTGTAGTCAGAATATAATCTATAGAAGTCATAAGATTGAATTAATGTATATGCAAATTCAGCAAAACTAATACCAACTTCTAAACGCTTAGAAACAATTTCCTTTTCAAGCATTGAGTTAACATTAAAATATTTACCAACTTCCCTTAAAAAATCAAGCATGTCCATACCTTTATAAAATTGGTAATTATCAATAATTTTAGCACCTATAGTTTTTCTAATTTGGTTAGTAATACATTCAACATTGTTTTCAATAGTTTTAAGATCCAAAAGTTTACGTTCACTGTTTTTACCAGATGGGTCACCAATTCTTCCTGTAGCACCACCAATAATAGCATATGCTGTGTAACCTGCATCAATGAACCTTTTTAATGTTACCAACATTAAATAATTACCTAAATGTAATGACTTAAAACTAGGATCAAATCCACAATATAAACCCATTTTTTTAAAATTAACAAATTCATTGGCCTTATCAACATTTGTTATATTGTTTAAAACTCGTCTAGCTTTTAGTTCATCAAAGATATTCATATAAGATAAATTATACATAATTGAATCTTTAACTATATATGTGTACATATATAAATAACAATATATTTTGACAAATCTAATTTTTATTGTAATATATGTATGTTTATCAAATTTTAATACTTGATACACACAGACAAGTTGTCACAAATTAATAAAGGAGAAAAATGCCAACTATATCACAATTAATTCGTAAAGGTAGGACTTCTAAGGCATACAAGTCTAAGTCTCCTGCTTTACAAAAAAACTTTAATACTCTAGAAAACAAAGAAAAAAGGAATACCAACCCATTAAAAAGAGGTGTATGTACCCGTGTAGGAACAATGACACCTAAAAAGCCTAACTCAGCTTTACGTAAATATGCTAAGGTTAAATTAACAAATCACCAAGAAGTATTAGCTTATATTCCTGGTGAAGGTCACAATTTACAAGAACATAGTATTGTACTTGTAAGAGGTGGTAGAGTTAAGGACTTACCTGGTGTAAGATATCATATTGTTCGTGGCGTATATGATACACAGGGTGTGGGTA
>ONDN01000014.1 GCA_900316595.1 uncultured Mycoplasmataceae bacterium
CCACTGAGCTAACCACTGAGCTAACCACTGAGCTAACCAATAGAAAGAAACAATATGAATATTATCAAAACCATATGCTAACTTTTGATAACAAAGTAGAATTTAAACCATTGTGAAACTTACTATTTTTTGATAAAAGGTTTAATGGCGTTGAGAAATCCAAACAATCAAAAGTATTAGATTTTATCCATGTAAGTGCTAAAAAATTGGAAGAATTATTAGATCATGGTGATATTAAGTTGTTGTCAACAGGAAAGTTTGATGGATATACAAATATTAATGTTGCTAAAGACTATGTAAATAATGGTGAAGTAATAACTATACCCACTGGTGGTACACCAAATTTAAAGTATTGAACTGGAAAATTTGTTGATGGTGGCAATATTTTATGCTCATCTAGTGATATCAATAAATATTCACTAAAATATGTTTATTATTCTCTTGTTAACAAATGTGATATTATTTCGCAATATTACAGGGGCGGAAGTATCAAACATCCTGATATGAAGAGCATTGTTGAAATTAAAATCCCAGTCCCACCATTACCAATTCAAGAGAAAATTGTTAATGTTTTAGATAATTTTGAAAAAATTTGCTCTGATTTACAAATTGGTTTACCTGCAGAAATTCAAGCACGCAAAAAACAATATGAGTACTATAGAGATAAATTATTGTCATTTGACCTAAATGTAACTATTGATTCTACAGCTAACATCGAGAGAGAGAGAGAGAGAGAGGAAGGTCTAATTAAAATGCTACAGTATATATTTGGTTATGCAAATGTTCAGCTACAAGCAATTATTGATTGTGGTAAAGGTACCCAGTTAAATAAAGATAAACTGCTAGAAAATGGTTATCCAGTAATTAATGGAGGGATTAAACCATCTGGTTATTGAAATGCCTATAACTATTTGGAGAACACTATAACTATTTGTCAAGGTGGGAATGCTGGATATATTGATTGACAAAATACTAAATTTTGAGCTGGTGCACATTGCTATGTATTAACTAATAATAATCAAAATGTTTCAAATTATAGATACATTTATTTTGCCTTAAAAAAATCAGAACATATACTAATGCAATGTAAAAGTAATGCTTCTACTATTCCTGGATTACCAATAAAAAACGTTAATAAATTGATGGTACAATTACCATCAATACCAGTTCAAGAGAAAATTGTTAATATCTTAAATAACTTTGATTCATACTGTAATGATTTAGTAAATGGTTTGCCAGGAGAAATTGAAGCTCGCAAAAAGCAATACGAATACTATAGAGATAAACTTTTAACTTTTAGTGAATACAAGGAGAAGTAATGAGCTACTACGATATTATCCTAAGATCAGAGGATTCAACAGTTGTTACTAACTATAAATCAAAAGGTAAAAGATCAGATTCATACCAAAGTGAACATGACCTTGAACAAGAATTTATAAACATCCTTCAATCTCAATGTTATGAATACCTACCAATTCATAATGAGGTAGATCTTATAAAAAATCTTCGAATTAAATTGGAAGAACTAAATAAATATAAATTCTCTGATAATGAATGAGAAAGATTTTTTAATGATAATATTGTCGGAAAAGACGAAGAAGTTGTTGATAAAACAAGAAAGATTCAAGAAGATAATATCCAATTATTGAAATGTGATAATGGACAAACAAAAAATATTAAGCTTATTGATAAAAGTTGTATTCATAATAACAAGTTACAAGTTATAAATCAGTATGTTGAAAATGATGGAAAATATAAAAATAGATATGATGTAACTATTCTAATTAATGGGCTTCCACTAGTCCATGTTGAGTTAAAAAGACGTGGCGTTATACTTCAAGAAGCATTTAATCAAATAAAAAGATACCAAAGAGAAAGTTTTTGAGCTTCAAAAGGACTTTTTAAATATATTCAGATTTTTGTAATCTCTAATGGAACTGAAACTAAGTATTATTCAAATACAACAAGAAATAACCACATAAAAGAATCTAACAACAATAGCAATAATAGAAAAACATCAACATCTAATAGCTTTGAATTTACTTCATATTGAACTGATGCGAATAATAATGTTATTCATGATCTTGTTGACTTTACCAAAACATTTTTTGCAAAACATACATTACTAAACATCATAACTAAGTATTGCGTTTTTACAGTTAATAAAATGTTGCTTGTTATGCGCCCATATCAAATTTCAGCAACCGAAAGAATCATTAATCGTATTGAAATTTCTAATAACTATAAGACATATGGAAGTATAAAAGCAGGAGGGTATATTTGACATACAACAGGCAGCGGTAAAACGTTAACTTCTTTTAAAACTTCTCAATTAGCACAACAACTAGATTATGTTGATAAAGTATTGTTTGTTGTTGATAGAAAAGATTTAGACTATCAAACAATGTGTGAGTATGATAAATTCCAAAAAGGTGCAGCCAATAGTAACACATCTACTGCAAAACTAAAAGAACAATTAGATAGTTTAGATGCTGATAAAAAACTAATTATTACAACTATTCAAAAACTTGATCATTTTATTAAAAAATATCCTAACCACCCTATTTTTAATAAGCATATAGTAATCATTTTTGATGAATGTCACCGAAGTCAATTTGGTGACATGCATAAAGCAATTACTAAAAAATTTAAAAAATATCATTTATTTGGATTCACAGGAACACCAATAACCAATAAAAATAAAGATGCTATTTTAAAAACTACAAGACAAATTTTTGGTGATGAATTGCATACTTATAACATTGTTAATGCAATACGAGATCATAATGTTTTACCTTTTAAAATCCAATACTATAAAACATTTGACATGAAACAAAATATCAAAGACAAACAAGTAATTGATATTGATCGTGAGAAAGTTTGACAAGATCCAAAAAGAATAAGTTTGATTGTTAGATATATTCTAGACAATTTCAAAGAGAAAACATATGGTAAAGAAGTATATTCATTTAATGCTGTTAACAATATAAAAACTGTCGCTTCATCAAAAAACAAAAAAATTGTGACAACAAATAGTGAAAGAAAATTAAATGGTTTTAATTCAATATTTTGTGTCTCATCAATAGAAGCTGCAAAAAAATATTATTTGGAATTTAAAAAACAAATGGAATTAGAACCATTAAAGAAGCTTAATATCGCGACTATTTTTAGTTATTCTCAAAATGAAGAAGAAATGGACGGTATTATTTATGAAGAAAATTCAGAAAGTACTTTAAATTTAGATCAGGCATCCAGAGATTTCTTAGAAAATGTTATAAAAGATTATAACAAAGTATTCCAAACAAATTATGATACATCAAGTGATAAATTTCAAAACTACTATCGTGATGTTTCACTTCGAGTAAAGAATAGAGAAATTGATATCCTAATTGTTGTTAATATGTTCTTAACAGGTTTTGACGCTACAACATTAAACACATTATGAGTTGATAAAAATTTGAAAGAACACGGACTTATTCAAGCATTTTCAAGAACAAATCGAATACTAAACTCAGTTAAAAAGTATGGTAACATTGTTTGTTTTAGACCATTGCAAAAGCAAGTTGAAGAAGCTATTGCAATGTTTGGCGATAAAGATGCAATGGGTATATGTGTTTTAAAAACATTTAAAGAATATTTTTATGGTTATACAAATTCTAATGGTAAAAAAATTCCTGGTTATAAAAATTTGGTTGTACAAATTAGATTAGAATTCCCATTATCATCACGCAACACATGAAAAATTAACGAGCAATCAGAAAAAGAATTTGTAAATTTATTTGGTGCAATACTTAGAATAAGAAACATCTTATTTACATTTGATGAGTTTAAAGAAAAGGACATCTTAACTGCGAGAGAACTCCAAGACTATCAAAGTATATATCTTGACTATTATGCAAAATGAAGAAAAAAACATGAAGATGACATTGTAGAAATCAATGATGATCTTGTTTTTGAAATAGAAACATTAAAACAAGAGGAAATTGGCATTGATTATATTTTAGAAATGGTTTCTATTCACCACAAAAGTAATACAAAAGATGAAGAAATCGAATTAAAAATAAAAAGAGCAATAAATTCAAGTATTGAATTGCGTAGTAAAAAAGAATTAATTGAAAATTTTGTTGCAAATGTTAATGATCCTAATAATATTTCTAATGAATGGAATGATTATTCATCTAAATGTAAAAAACATG
Organism: uncultured Mycoplasmataceae bacterium; assembly: GCA_900316595.1. Classification (GTDB taxonomy): domain Bacteria; phylum Bacillota_I; class Bacilli_A; order Mycoplasmatales; family Mycoplasmoidaceae; genus Malacoplasma_A. Next base: position 4,197 of record ONDN01000014.1, read on the forward strand.
AATTGCAAGAAATAATTTCTCAATTTAATCTAAAAGAAAATGTAACAATTAAATATATCGATGATGCATTTAAAGATGGTGAATTAAAAACTAATGGAATGCACATTGAAAGTTTATTACCTCCTATTTCTATATTTAGTGGTAATAATAAACACTATAAAACTAAACAAAAAGTTATTGAAAGACTAAAAGAATATTTTGACAAATATTTAGGAATCTAAAATTAATGATAGTCAAAATTATAAAAACAATAATGGTACTAATTAAAATTAATTACAACGGTTATGAAACTATAAAGCATTAATCTTTTCAATATTTGATAATTTTTATGACATTCTTTATTAAAAATTTCTCATGATATCATATTTTATAGGTATAGAATTAAATTAATGTTTCAAATTGTTTAATTTAATTACTCTATCAAAATCACTTCTTAGATTTGAAACTTCTTTTTCCATTCGTGTGTTAAATTCTCTTTGTTCACCCATAAACTCAATCAGTAAATCTCTTGTTGATTTTTGTTTTTTAGGATGTGTCCTATCATTGTCAGGAACACCTTTAGACTTAACTTTTTCAACAGTAACTTGCTTACCAATAATTTTTTTATCAATATTAGTATCTGTTATTTTGTATTTAGCAGATTTATTCTTGCCCATTATTTATATTATATATTACCTCTTCCTACTCAAATAGGTCCTATTGGAATATAAGTAATACCCTAATTCATAGTAGTAATACCTAAATCACTATTGAATATATTAAGAAAATATTTAATGAAGATATTATGAATAGTATGCATAAATAAAAAATGTATCCATTTTGGATACATTCTTATTGCTTTAGTATTACTAATGTTTCAAATTGTTTAATTTAACTATTCTATTCA
>ONDN01000024.1 GCA_900316595.1 uncultured Mycoplasmataceae bacterium
GTGGACAGAAGTGGATTCGAACCACTGAAACCGTGGGTGGCTGATTTACAGTCAGCTGCGTTTGGCCGCTTCGCTATCTGTCCATAAGTGCTTTATAAAAGCAATCTAAATTATATATTATTTAATTTTGAATTTTTAATATCTTAACCTTATAAGGGTCGTCAATATTTCTAACTTCAACGGTAGTTTTTACTGTTTTTCCTAAAATAGCTTGAGCTAATGGTGACTGGTTAGAAATTTTATTATTGTCTGGGTCAGCTTCAACTTCACCAACAATTTCATAAGTTATTTCTTCATTATCAGATAAATCCAAAAGTTTAACTTTTGATCCAACTTTAACTTTTTCATTTGATGTATTAACATTTACCTCAGAAATTAATTCATAGTTTGCTAATATATCTTTGATTTCTTGAATTCTTTTTTCAATTTCACCTTGCTCATTTTTTGCTGCAGCATAGTCAGCATTTTCACTAAGGTCACCTTGTTCACGAGCCTCTTGAATAGCTTTTATTATTGCAGGACGTTTTTCGTCAATTAATTCTCTAAGCTCAGAATTAAGCTTATTTAATCCTTCTTCTGTAAGAAGAACTTTTTGATTTATATTTTCATTTGCCATAATTTAGAAATGTCTATATTATATTATAAAAAGCATTTAGGAAGCAATGTAAACTACTATACATTAGTTCTATAATATATGTTGATGTTTGTTAGTTCAACTAACAGTCAGAAAAGAGAAATAATTTATGAGTTCAACAAATAAAATATATGAATCCTGAAAGAAAAATAAATTCCTTCCTAAAAATTTAAAAGCTGATTTAAATAGGATTAACAAAAAAGAGATTAATGTATTTTTTAAAGCAGAAAAAATGCACTTTGGTACTGCTGGAATTCGTGGAATTATGGGTGCTGGTACTCATAAAATGAACATTTTCACTTATCAACAAATGGCTGAAGGATATGCAAGATATATTGTTAAACATTTTCCTAAACAACAAAGTGTTGTTATTGGTCATGATAACCGTATGAATTCAGATCTTTTTAGTATTACATGTGCTAATGTATTAACAAGTTTCGGTATTAAAGTTTATCTTTTTAAAGAAAATCATTTGACACCTACTCCGATAATTTCATTTGCTATTAGACATTTAAAAACTAGTGGTGGAATTATTGTCACTGCTAGTCATAATCCTAAAGAATACAATGGATTCAAAGCATACAATCCAGATGGCGGGCAAATTTTACCTGATGTGGCAAATGAAATAGAAAAATTAATGCCTCAATCTACAACTGTTTTAAACAATATGTATATTGGTAATGATAAACTTCTAGTTGAAATTGATGACAAAATAATTGATATTTATTTTAAAGAGGCTAAAAAAGCATTAGTTAAAGAGAAAATTATTGGTTTTAAAAAACCCGAACCAATAATTTTAACTACCCATCATGGCACTGCAAGTAATTATTTACCTAAGTTCTTAAAACAACTTAATTTTAATGTTTATCCTGTAAAAGAACAATGCTTTGTAAACGATAAATTTATTAATTCCCCAAGTTCTAATCCTGAATATTTTAATTCATTTGATTTAAGTATCAAATTAGCAAAAAAGCTGAAATCTAAATTATTAATTGGTGTTGATCCTGATGCTGATCGTATGGCGGTAATGATTAAGCATAATAATAGTTGACAATTAATTACTGGTAATCAAATGGGAATAATCTTCACACATTATTTATTAAATAATCGTAAGTATAATCATAAACCATTTATTGTAAGCAGTTATGTATCAACATATTATATTGACATGATTGCTAAAAAATTTAAAGCTTATGTAACTAGAACTGGTACAGGATTCAAATGAATGGGTAATTATGTAACTTTACATGATAATAAAGAAAGTTTTGTTGTTGCTTTTGAAGAAGCAATAGGTGCTTTATGTACAAATATAAACCGTGACAAAGATTCATTTACTGCAAGTGCATTAGCTTTAGAAATTAACTATTTTTGTAAACAAAAGAAAATGGATCTTATTGATTACTTAGAAAAAATTATTTTTAAAGAGTATGGTACATGGTTTGGCAAAACTGATTCATTTGTAATAAAAGATTTAGATTGGAAAAAAATCGTTGATCAAAAAATGAAATATTTTAAAAACTACAATAAAAAAACTATTGGTAATTACAAAATCAATAAAATTGTTTTCAATAAATTAGGTGATTGTTTAGAATGATGATTAGATGGTAAATCATGAATAAAATTTCGTAAATCTGGAACAGAACCAAAAATGAAGGTTTATTATGAACTATATGGTAAACCATTGTCTATTCTTAATAAAGAGTATCAATCATTACACAATTTTTTTGCTAATATTATTGAAAAATAAAATTTGTTTTCTTTCTAATTATCATTGCAATTGTAAAAAATATGGCAATATAGAAACTTTGGAAATAAAGATTCCAAATCTTAAGATTAACCACTATATTTATTAAATTAAACCCAACAATAACATTTGTTATGAATCAACATAAATATTTTTGCACAGGGTATATCCATTTAATTAAAAATGTTAAAAGCAAAATTACAAAAAAGATATTAATGAAATAAGTAAACAGTAAAGAATTAATTATAGCGAATAAACTTATTCCATTGTTAATACTAGAGATAAATGGCAAAGAAATTATTGTGCATACAAAACAAATTAGAATTTGATTAATAAAAAAATTTTTAATTTTATATGAAAGAATATAAATTACACAAAATGTACATAAGTAAGATAAATTAAAACCAATATCATTTATTACTCTTGGATAAATAATCATTGATAATATCCCTGAACATGCAGTTTTTATATACTTATTTTTATTTTTATAAAATATAAAACCAAATAATGTACTTATTAATACTCTTGAGGTGCTAATTGAAAAATTTAATAAGTAAGTATAAAACAAAATAAAAAATACTGCAAAGATATTACCTAAAATTTTTGGTTTATACAAGATTTTTTCAATTATTGTTTTTAAAATATTTAAATGAAATCCACTTATTACTACCAGATAAGTAATTGACAAATTACCAACCATTTTGTATATGTCATAGGAATAATTATCTTTTTTATTAAATATAAACAAGTTAATAATTCCTGTTGTTTCAGAATCATATGACTCATTCACGTAATTTAATAGTTTATCTCTAATTGAAAATTTTAACATGGTGTTGATCCAATTTGATAAATGTTCAAAACAATTAAAATCTTTTATTAAAAAACTCAATCCAAATGGAATAAAACTTGCAATAAAATAAATAATTACATGTAATATTTTCTTTTTAGTTAAAAAAATATAAGTAATTGGTATGACATATAAAAATATAAATCAATAATTGGCAAGAAAAATAGATAAGGCAATATAAACAAAAATAAAGATTAATAATCAATCAATATCTATATTCTTCTTGTTAGTATTCACATAATTAAATATGTGAAAAACTATTTTTTATTATCTTTTTCAACTTCAATTGAAGTTATTGAATTTTCATCTTTTTGTTTTTTATATGCATCAATTACCAGATTAGATTGTTTATTGACTTTATCAGCAGCCAACTTCTCACCTTTAAGTTCATTAATATATTGATTTGCATATACTGAATTTTTAGCAAATTGTTTTATGATAATGTTACAAGTTAAGAATGAAATAACTAATGAAAATATAAAAATAAATATTCTTAGTAAATATCATCAGGACTCATTGCCTTCTCAATAATCAATTAGACTAGAAATAACAAATACAAAACTAGCTATTCCAATCGCTAAACTAAATGGTAATACATCTCACCAAACTAGCTTGCATAATTTCAATACAAAAGAAATTAAAAAACTTAATAATAATCCACTAAACAAGTAAGCAAATAATAAGGGATTAAAAATAAATGCATTTATTCTATTATGAATTGCAACTTTTAGGTTTAACCAATCTTGCAACATTTGCTCGGTTACACCATATTGTGAATATTTGTTCAATAACCAATTAAAATTTATTTCAGTTACTTTACCAGATCATAACACACCATTTTTAGCAACGATATAATCTACATCTAACACATCTATTTCTCCTATTAGAATGAAGATTATTAAAAAAATAATTAAGGTTAAAATAACCAATAATGTTATTTTTCAAGGTCTAGTTTTAATAGAAATGTTTTTAGACATTATTTATAATCTCATCAATTATTTTATTAATATTGGCTCTAACACTTAGAAGACTATTATCATACTCTTTAGTATTGTTCTTGTTAGAAATATTGTCTGAAATAAATTTAATCATTGAAACATTGATGTTATTGTAGTGATTAGCAATTTGGAGAATGCTTGCACCTTCCATGTCAACAATATCAGTAGAATTAAATATATGAAATTTTTTTCTATTCTTACTAGTAATAAATGAATCAGCTGTAGCTAATTCAATATCATTATGAATTTTAAACTTAAATTTATTTTTGATGATTGTTTCTATTAATTTATTCAATTTCTTGCTTGTTGTAAAAAATAGTTGTTCTTGGGGTATTTGATTTATTTTGTATTTAAAACAAGTAGCATCTACATCTGAGTAATATGCTTGTTGTACAATGCATAAATCATGACTTGTAAGTTGGTTATTGCATAAACCAACAGTACCAATATTAATAATATTGTTAACCTTTAAACTATTAATTAATAATGATGTAATATTTGCTGCATTAGCCTTCCCTACTTTTGAAAAAATCAAAATAAATTCATTGTTGTTGACTCTAGTAAAGTAATAATTAACATTATTAATTTTTTTTATTTTTCATTGTTTTTTATTAATTGTTAATTCTTCTTCAATGGCTACAATAAATGCTAATCTCATATTAGTATTTTCCTTTTATTTCTTTATATAGTTTATCAAATCCAAGATTTATATTTTTTTTGACAATTCTTAAATACCCAGTTCTATCAGACACATCTTGTTTGGTGCGTGAAGGTTCTAACTTATCAGCACAATAGATTATTTTTGCTAATGTCGAACAATTATAATGTGGAATAACATGTTCACTAATAGCATTTAAAATCTCTCTATCAGTTATATTAAAATGTTTTTTTACATATTTTGCAGATGCAATTCCGTGCAATGTATGAATTGTAGGATAGTAGTATTTGTCATAATGATTTACTAGTTTCAAAATTTCATCTACTTTAAATTCCTTGGCAACATCATGATACATTGCTGCATAATACACTTTAGATAATTTAGGATATTTAATAGCTTTTGCTATTTGTAATGCTGCATCTTTTACCCTAAGTGTATGCAAATATCGATTTTTACTCATTAAATTCTGAATTTGAATGTTTACATACATTCTGTGATCTTTAATGTAATTAATAATTCTTTTACTTAAATATTTTTTATTTGGTTCAATTCTTAATTCTTGACTTGAAATTTCAATTGGTTTCATGTTAATAACGATAAAACGATCATTATTAGATTCAATTATTTTTTTTGTTCTATTGCCAACAACAACAAAAGTATTTTTAATTATGTAGTTTCAATTTTTCCATTTTTTGAAATCATAAAATCGATCAGAACCAATCAATAAATATAGATCAGCTTGTGGAAATTGCTTTTTAAAATATTGAATTGTTTTGTATGTATAAGAAATTTTGCTTTTAAATGTATTTATTTCTCAATCACTAACAATCACATTTTTAATTTTGCTAAAAGCAAGTTTACACATTTCTAATCGATTGGTGGAAAATGAAAAATTATCATGATTTTTCAATGGAGGGATTGAATTAGGAATAATATAAATTTTATTTGGTTTAATTTTCTTTACTGCGTGTTTCAATAAATGAATATGCCCTTTATGAACAGGGTCAAAACATCCACCATAAATTAAAATTTTCATTTTTTTATTTGTCTTCATTATCAGTATCGAATAAGTTTTTAGGGAATTTCTTTACTTTATTATCTTCTTGATTATTTAAATCAACAATAAGTTGCTGATCTGATTGGTTGTTATTTTCATTAAAACTAAATACATTTGCAGTATTAATCTTTGATGAAGTAACTTTACTAATCCGTGTATCTTTATCACCTAAAGGAACTTCCGAAGGATTAATGAATTGTAAACTATTTGTATCATCAACATATTGAATTACATCACTTTTCTTAGTTAAATAAACACCTGTGATATATGAAATATTAGATTTTGGTTGATTTACTAAACTTACACCTTTACTTGGACGATTTTGAATTGGTATATCAGTAGTATGAATGCGCTTCATACCATTTTGTGAAACAAATAAAACAGAATCATTAATATTTGAATCATAATAACCAATAATACCAGCAATATCAATACCAGGTGCCATATTCATGGCCTTTACACCACTAGCGTTTCTTGATACTAATGAAATTTGGTTTTGTTTAGTTGCATACCCATAACCCTGGGTATTGATAATACCGATATTGATTTCATCAGATTCATTAGGTAATATTAAGCAATCAATCAATTTATCATCACTTAACTGCATTACTCTTGAACTCTTAATTAATCTTGAAATACCTAAATCTTTGATTAAAGTTCTTTTAATCATACCTTTAGAACTTACTAATACTAAACATCTTGGATCATTAATATTGTTATCATAGTTAAATCCAGTGATAATTTTTTCATCAGGAGCTAAATTAATTAATGTATTAATATGAACACCAATGTCTTTTCATTTAATTTGTTCAATTTTGAATGTTGGAATGCTAATGAAATTACCATGTGAAGTGATTAAAACAGTTTTATCTTTTTGGTTGGAAATAAATTGACATACTGGTATATCACCATTTTTAATTTCTATTGTTTTATATTCAACATTTGAATATGTTTGCAATGAAACAGATTTTAAATAACCATCACGTGTGCAAATAACAACCATTTTGCGATCATCAATTGTATCGCTTTCATCAATTTGAATTTTTTCATTTTCATTAGAAATCAAACTTTTACGAGGGTAACCAAATTCCTTTTTATATATCCGTAGTTGGTTTTTGATGTAGTTATTTCTGTATTGAATATTTTCAATTAATAATTTAAATTGTTCAATATCAGTAATTAACTGGTTTAGCTCTTCCTTTAATGATGAAACATCAGTATTAGATAAACGGTATAAACGTAAGTTTACAATTGCTTCAGCTTGTAAGTTTGTAAATGATAAATGATCTATTATTTTTTGTTTAGCATCTTCTTTATTACTTGCACGACGAATTATTTCTACAACA
>ONDN01000060.1 GCA_900316595.1 uncultured Mycoplasmataceae bacterium
AACTATTAATAATGTTGATAAATATTATGTTTTAGCTGCATTAAAAACAATTGATAAATTTGCTAAAACTAAGTTAAAAGTTTATAATTCAAATTTAAATAAAACAGTCCAAATTATTCTTGAAGATTGAGATGAAGATTTTCACAATATTGAATATTATCAGCGGGTATTTAATAACATTGAGAAATATTTTTTTAAAACACCATCATATACTAAATTTGCAGAATCAATAATTGATTCAATATCAATGTGACATTTTGGTGTTGCAACACATATTGAACATAACAAATTAGCAAAAAATATCATTGAATATATTGAGTTTTTGACTCAAAATAAAGAAATTGAAGATATTGAATTCTTTAAATGAATTGAAGCAATTTTAAGAAAGCAAGAGATGTAGCATAGCATAAAAATCTTATAGCATTTTTTATTTCTGAAAGTTAGCAGGATAATAGCAAAAAATGACTGTCTTTCTAATTCTTATATGTTACTATGTAATATATAAAAAAGACTGTCATTTTATATTGCTCTCGCCCACATAAAAGCCTCACTTTTTTGATCTTATAAATGGTATAATTGGTCCATATAAAATTATGATAAAAAAAATTAGATTTCCAGGTAACATTGATGATATAGATTTATGTAGTGATAATGAACCATGTAAATTTATTATTTTAATAGGAAACAATTCGACCGGTAAGACATTTACTATAGAAAATTTAAATAGAGATTTTAATTTCTATCCTAGTCTAGGTTCAAGTGTTTTTAAGTATCAATTTTTGGTAGGTAATGAGGATTCTTCACGATGTGGCTGATTAAGCGCACAACAAGGATTTTGAAAACCAAAATGTTTATATATTCCATCATTATCTAAAAATATTCAATTGCAAACTCCAGCAAGTCAATTAAATAATTGTAATGCGCTTATAAAGATAATTGAAGATATGTTACAAAGAGATAATGAAGCAAATGATTTTTATAAGGACGATGAATCATATAAAAAAGATAAGTATAAAAATTTTATTTCATCATTTTTAAATGAATTTTTTGGTACAGACAAATATTGAATAGATAAAAACAATTCAAGTAAGCAAGTAACACTTATTAAGAACAAAGAATTAAGCATTAAACAGGCATCATCTGGTGAAATTAGAGCATTATCATTAATTACGTATATGCTTACAAATAATGTATTTACTAGTAATGATAATTTATTGTTATTAGATGAACCAGAAACTTTTATGCATCCAAAAGCACAGATGAATTTAGCAAATTGAATCAAAAATTCTGAGGTTAATAATGGTTCTAAAAAAATAAATTATCAATATTTTATTGCTACTCACTCACCATTTATTATTAAATCATTCTTGGAAAAATTTAAAAATGATACAAAAATTATTTTCTATAGCAAAAATATTGATGATAAAGGTAAAATGGTTTATAGTATAAAAACTATTGATAAACCTATATATTTAAATTCTGATAACATTTCAATTTCTGAAATAAATTTCCATGTTTTTCAAATTCCATCTAATGATTACTTTTTAGAATTATATGAGCATCTAATGAAAAAATACATGATGAAAAATAATATTACAGAATTAAGTTTTTTTGACTTTGATAAAGAATATTTAAAAACTAAAGATAATGAATTGATTCAATATGATATATCATCAAATGGTAATGATGTTGAACAAACAAGTCTATCTAGATTTCGTCACTTAATAGCACATGGTGGTAATATTGGTACTGAAAAAGGATATATAAATTATTGTAATAATGTTTTTAATCCCACATCAACAACTAAAGATTTTTACAACAAATATGAAAATGAATATATGGAATTATTAGAAAATCAAATAAATAAGTTAATTAAATATATTAATGAATTTTAATAATTTATCTCACTAACTCTTCTTCTTGTTCTATAGTCTTTTCTTTTTCCTTATCTTTTGATAAACTAAATTCCAAAGCTTTTTGTTCCAGTAATTGAAAGTCAAGACATATATTTTTAATATATGGTTTATATTTATAATCACGTCTAAATTCAACTGCTTTTTTATAAATAGTAGAAGAAATAACTTCAGTTTTTAGAGATGCTACTTCTCTTCTTAATAAATTACCATATTTAATATCTTTTGGATTATTACTTTTTAATAATTCCATATACATAACAGGTTGAACAATTTCAAAAGCTATTTTCTTAGGAATGGGTATCATATTATTAATTCTTACTCCAGCAATTGCTTTCTTATTTTCATCATATAACTTTACACAATAGAACTCTGGTTTATTGGTTTTACTGGTTAAGGGTGCAAAATAATAATGCATATTATTTGAAAAAATTAGTATTCCAA
>ONDN01000002.1 GCA_900316595.1 uncultured Mycoplasmataceae bacterium
ACCAGTAACATGAACCACTTGTTGGTTTTTCTTTCCGCAACTTGTTAATACCATAGGAGTAATTGCACTTGTAGATAAAACACCTATTGTAGAAAATAATATTGATTTAATAATTTTTGATTTCATTTTTTTACCTTCACTAGTTAACTAAATAATTTCTATATCTACTACCATCAAAATACATTATATATATATGTATCGGAATAAAATATAATGGAAAATGTTATTTTTGTATATTTTTGATAGTAGGATATATTATTTAGCCAAAATTATTAATTATTTTTGCTAAACTAGACAAACATTTTGAGACTTTACTCATATTTCTCTTACAATCTTATTTTATGAACAATTAAATTATTCTGAAATAATGTCTCAAATTAGATATTTAACATTCTAATATCTATCTTTTTTTGAATCTTTAATATTTTTTTTAATTAAGATCTTCTTAATTTTCTTTTCAATATTTTGGTGTCTTACTTTTTGTTTAATCTTGTGGATTTGCTTTTTAATCTTTTTCTTATATCCAGGCTTTATCCTTTTAGAATTTATATAAATAATTTTTTTTATTTGATTGTTAGTTTGTTCATCAAATTTAATCTTCTTTTTAATCCTTAATTCTTTGTTTTTTGGAATAATCTTTAAATCTTTATTAATCAAATAAAAATTTCATTTAATTCCTTTGTGAGTTAAGTTATTTATTAAATTATCATCAGATGTTCTATAAATACAATAACTATACCCGTTTCTTTTATTTCTTCCTATTCTTCCGGCTCGATGAATATACCACATAGTGTCTAATGGTAGACCAAAAGAAATAACAACATCTGCATGAGGAATATCTATACCTCTAGCAATCAAATCAGTAGCTACTAAATATTGAAACTTATTATCAAGAATTTGACGATAAATTTGCTTTCGTTTTCTTTCAAAAAAATCTTGATGAATTAATCCCACATTGTAATTATTCTCCAACATTCTTTTATAGATGTTATTTGCATCATTTTTTGTATTAGCAAAAATAATACAAAAATAGGGATTAATTGTTTTTAAAAACTTATTCAAAGTATCATATGGATCAATATTGTTAGATTGATATATAATGTTATGTGAAATTTGATCATTCAATCATATTGAATCAGAAGTTGAAATTACTTTAGCATTAGTTAATATTCGTTTTAAATGATTAGCCAATGATTCATGTAACGTTGCACTAGTTGCATATTTAATTAAATATTGATTATTAATTTCATTAAAAACATTAAGTATTGTGTTATAAAAACCAAAATCTATTAACATATCAGCTTCATCAAGAACAAAAAATTTAATTGACTCCTTTATGTTTTTGCCCCTTACAAAATCTAAAGCCTTATTTGGTGTGGCAATAATAATTTGGGATTTATATGCTTCATTAAAATTAACATTATTGGACAACATCTTAATTCTTAGCTTATTTTGTTGTCTTGCAAATTCATTAAAAACGGTATATATTTGATTAGCTAATTCTTTTGTGGGAACTAATATCAGTGCTTGAACATTATTTTTATCAATATCGATTTTATTTAAGATGTTGATTAGAAAACATAAAGTCTTACCACTTCCAGTTTTAGAAGTAATAATTAAGCTCTTACCGTTATTTTTGCTTAAAAATGATTCTGTTTGAATATCAGTTGTTTCATAAATTTGTTTTTTATTTAAGACATCTAATATTCAAGGTTTTAATGACAATGATTTAAATTTCATATTAAATTAAAATATTAACTATTTTATTTTTTACATAAATTATTTTCTTTATTGATTTATTTTCAATAAACTTAATAATTTTAGGTTGAGTTTTAACTAAAGTAATAATTTCTTGTTCAGTAATTGAAACATTAACTTTTATTACATCACGAAGTTTACCATTAATCATAATTGGTATTGACATTTGTGATAATATAAGTTTTGACTTATCAAATTTAGGTCATACAGAATGATAGATAGATTCTTTATATCCCATCATTTGATTTAATTCCTCAGCTAAATGCGGTGCATAACAAGAAAGCACAATTAAGAAATTATGCATATATTCTTTATTTAATTTATCCAAACCATAGCATGCATTAATAAAAATCATCATATCACTAATTGCAACATTGAAATTATTTTTATCAATATTATTAGTTACATTTTTTACAAATAAGTTATATGCATAATCTAATGATTCATTAGTTTTGTTTGAAAAATCTTTAATTTTCATTTCAAATAAACGATAAACACGATCTAACCATTTCCTTACACCATTTAATCCATCTTCGGTTCATGGCAATGATGCATTTAATGGACCCATAAACATTTCATATAGTCTTAATGCATCACCACCATGAGTTTTAATAATCTCATCAGGATTAATTACATTCCCACGAGATTTTGACATCTTTTCACCATTTTCACCTAGAATCATTCCCTGATTCATAAGTCGATAAAACGGTTCAGGAGTAGGAACTACTTTAATATCATATAAGAAGCGGTGTCAAAAACGAGCATACAATAAATGTAAAACAGCATGTTCTTGACCACCGACATATAAATCTACTGGTAATCATCGTTTAAATAATTCGTATGCCTTTTTTGAATTTAAATCAATATAAGAATGATCAGGTTGTTTTAGTAAATAACCTAAGTAATATCAACAACTACCAGCTCATTGAGGCATAGTGTTTGTTTCTCGATGATATTTATTATTATTGATTGTTATATTAACTCATTTAGTTAATTTGGATAATGGACTTCTACCATTATTTGAAGGTTTATAATCATCACATTCAGGGAGAATTAATGGTAAATCTTTAACAAGATGTGGTTTATCATTTTCATCATAAATAATTGGAAATGGTTCACCCCAATATCTTTGACGACTAAATAATCAATCTTTCATTTTATAAGTAACATGAGATTTACCTAATTTATGCTTGATTAAATAATCAAGCATTAATTTTGTTGCTGATTTGTTATTCAAACCATTTAAGAAATCGGAATTAATATGTTTGCCATCATTAGTATATGGTAATTGTTTATCATCAACATCAATAACTTTTATAATTGGCAATTTATATTTGTTGGCAAAATTATAATCACGTTCATCATGAGCAGGAACAGCCATTATAGAGCCAGTAGCATAATCTTTTAAAATATAGTCACAAATATAAATTGGTAACTTATTTTTAGTTATTGGATGGATTGCATATGAACCAGAAAATACACCAGTTTGAACTTTAGTGTTTGCCTTTCTTTCTAAATCACTTTTTGATTTAGCTTTAGTAATGTAGTCAAAACACTTTGATTTATTTTCACTAGTAATAAATTTATTAACATCATTATGATCTGGGGCTATAGCTAAATAAGTTACTCCGAATAATGTGTCGGGTCTTGTTGTGAATACTTCTAAATCAACATTAGCATTAGTTTTAAAACTAATTAATGCACCAGTTGATCTACCAATTCATTTCCTCTGAATTGCTTTTAATGATTCTGGTCAATCAATTAAATCCAATCCTTCAATGAGTTTATCAGCATACTTAGTAATTTTTAGAACTCATTGACGCATTGGTTTTCTAACTACAGGAAATTCTCCTCGTTCAGAAACCATTTTACCATCTTTATTTAAAACTTCCTCATTTGATAAAACTGTACCTAGTTTTTCACACCAATTTACATCTACATCTCTTATTTCTGCTAAACCATTTTCAAATAACTTTGAAAATATTCATTGTGTTCATTTGTAATATTTTGGATCTGTTGTATCAACTTCTTTATCATAATCATAACTAAAACCGATCATTTGAAGTTGTTTACGAAAATGTTTAATATTTTCCTGAGTGAATTTAGCAGGATGATTATTAGTATTAATTGCATATTGTTCTGCAGGTAAACCAAATGCATCTCAACCAATTGGATGAAGAACACTATATCCATTAAAATGTTTAAATCTTGAAACAACATCAGTTGCAGTATATCCTTTTGGATGTCCTACATGTAATCCTTGTCCACTTGGATAAGGAAACATATCCAAGATATATGCTTTTGGTTTAGAATCATCATCAACAAACTTATAAGTTTTGTGTTCACTCCAATATTTCTGCCATTTCTTCTCAATTAAGTTATGGTTATACATGATTTAGTATTTTTTATTATTATTTTGTAGATATATAATATTTTAATATAAATTAAAACACCAAGGAGAAATAAAATGGCTAAGAAAAATTATAACCAAAATGAAATAAGTGAAAAATCATGATTAGTATGTATGTTCCTTCTATGATTTTGTCCTGTTCATAGATTTTATGTTGGTAAGATTGGAACTGGTATTCTTTTCTTAATAACAGGTGGTGGCCTTGGAATATGATGAATAGTTGATTTAGTGAAAATTTTAAATTACACATTTAAAGATAAAAGTGGTAAATATGTTGTGAAAAATGGATCTAAAGTTCCTTCAACAGTTAGTGGTGAAGATAGACTTTTGAAGTTACATGAACTATATGAGAAAAAAATAATTTCAAAAGAAGAATACGAAGCAAGAAAACAAAAACTTCTTAAAGAATCAATTTAAATTTTATTAAATTAAAAAATAAATAGTCATATGATCAAAACACATGTGACTGTTTTTTATTTAAATTTAAAACTTGTTACTTAATAGAATAAAAATAAAATTTAAAATAACTTATTTTTATGATTCATATAATATAAACATCAATATTATATGGATAAGAAACATATAAGAAATTTTAGTATTATTGCCCATATTGATCATGGAAAATCAACATTAAGTGATCGAATTATTGAATTCACTCATGGTCTTGAAAAAAGAGAAATGAAAGATCAAGTCCTTGATTCTATGGACATTGAACGTGAAAGAGGAATTACTATTAAATTAAATAGTGTATCTTTAAACTACACTGATAAAAGAACTAATCAAAAATACATATTTAATTTGATTGATACTCCTGGACATGTAGATTTTAACTATGAAGTATCAAGGAGTTTAGCAGCTTGTGAAGGTGCATTACTTGTTGTTGATGCTACTCAAGGTGTACAAGCTCAAACAATAGCTAATACTTATTTAGCTTTAGCAAATAATCTTAATATTCTCACTATTATTAATAAAATTGATTTGCCAAGTGCAAACATAGAAAATACATTAAAACAAGTTGATGAAATTATTGGAAATGATCAACATGTAAATTTAATTTCTGCTAAGACTGGTAAAGGTGTTGAAGAATTATTAAATAGCATTATTGATTTTATCCCTCCACCAGAAGGTGATAGTAATGGTAAATTACAGGCATTAATTTTTGACTCTTATTATGATTCATATCGTGGAGTTATTTGCTTTGTAAGAATTAAAAACGGTTCAATTCATATTGGTCAACACATTAAAATGATGGCTAATAACAAAGATTTTGTCATTAGTGAAATCGGTATAAAAACACCTAAATTTAAAAATGTTGATGTTTTAAATTGTGGTGATGTTGGCTGAATTTCAGCTAACATTAAAACAGCTAAGGATGTTGAAGTCGGTGATACAATTACAGATTTTGATAATCCTTGTTTACAACCATTACCAGGTTATAAAAAGGTATTGCCAATGGTATATTGTGGAATGTATCCCGTTGATAATAGTAAATATGCCGAATTAAAAGATGCAATGATGAAAATTACTCTTTCAGATTCATCACTAACCTATAAATATGAGACTTCAGCAGCATTAGGATTTGGTGTTCGTTGTGGTTTTTTAGGACTATTACATATGGATGTAATTCGCGAAAGAATCTTAAGAGAATACAATATTGATTTGATTTTAACTGCTCCAAGTGTAGAATATAAAGTTTTAAAAACTAATGGTGAAACTATTAATGTTAATAATCCTAGTGAACTACCCGACCCAACTTTCATTAGAGAAATCAAAGAACCATTTGTTAAACTTGAAATTATTACTCCTAAAGAATATTTAGGTGGATTAATGAAGCTTGCACAAGCTCATAATGGAATTTACCAATCATTAGATGTTGTTGAAGGAAACCAACATAAACTTATTTATATTATTCCTCTAAATGAAATAATTTACAACTTTTTTAATAGCTTAAAAGTTGTTAGTCGCGGTTATGCATCAATGAGTTATGATTTACTTGACTATAGAAAGAGTAATTTAGTTAAAGTTGATATTTTATTAAATGGTAAGAAAGTTGATCCATTGAGTATGATTGTAAATAAACAATCTGCTCATATAAAAGCAAGAACAATTTGCGAAAAACTTAAAAAGTTTATCCCTCGTCAACAATTTGAAATTCCAATTCAAGCTGCCATTGGTGGTAAAATTATTGCTCGAGAAACAATTCCTGCTATCTATAAAAATGTATTAGCTAAATGTTATGGTGGCGATGTCAGCCGTAAAAAGAAATTGCTTGAACAACAAAAAGAAGGTAAAAAGAAA
>ONDN01000008.1 GCA_900316595.1 uncultured Mycoplasmataceae bacterium
ATGTTCTCTAATTTAGGATGTTCAATTACTTGTTCAAGTACTAATCCTAAGTTATATGAGGCTTTATCAATATCAGCATTACTTACGCTTTTAAATTGAGGGACAAAATAAGTTAAGAGTTTTTTAGACAATAACATAATTATTTTTCTCCCTCCTTAAATTGAGTAGAAAACCTAAAGTCATTAGTGTATAGATATCTAATGTCATTAATACCATATTTAATCATTGCTAATCGATCAATACCTATTCCTGCAGCTATTGCTGTTTTACATGACACACTAGCTTTTTTCAAAACTTCTTTATGAAGCATTCCAGCACCCAAAATTTCTAATCATCCAGATTTTTTGCACAAACTACATCCTTTACCATGGCATATAGGACATTCAATATCACCCTCAATTGAAGGTTCCGTAAAAGGGAAAAATGACATACGATATCTAATTTTTACTTTTTTACCATATAGATGCTGTAAAAGTGCAGTCATTAACCATTTAAGATTACCAACTGTTAGGTTATCTTTGACTCAAATAATATCAATTTGGAAGAATTGATGAGAATGAGAAAGATCATCATCATCATTCCGATAAACATTACCAACGGTTAGAACCCTTAGATCTCTAGATTTGTTGTGTAGTAAAATTTGTTCTGCTGTGCCAGCAGTAGTATGAGCACGAAGCATTGTATTCTCATTGATATATAAAGATTCACTAGTTTGACGTCCTGGATGGTCTTTAGGAACATTTAGATTATCAAAGTTATATTTAACAGATGTAACTTCATTTCCACCAACAACTGTAAAATTAAGTTTTCTAAAAAAATCAATTACTTTATTTGCCATTAAATTAATAGGAGACAATGTTCCTTTAGTTAGATTGGTTGAATTAATAGATAAATCAAAAGGAGGTCGATGAGTATCAACATTTGTTAATGATTCTATTTTTTGAGCATATTTTTCAAAAACACTATTAATTTTTTCCTTAAAGTTATTTAGCTCCATACCAAAACTTTGTTTTTTATTAGGGGGCAATGTTTTTAACTGGTTATATAGTGGAGCTAAATGTTTTTTTGTAAAAATATTTTTAGCAATAATTAAATTATTTCTATCTTTACATTGTTTAAATTGAATTTCTGCTTCATCAAGAAGTTTCGTTAATTTTTCCATAAATTATTATTAATAATATATTACATTTTTAATGTAAATATATTAGTCATATTTATTCTTGTTAAAAATTAAATAAGAAATGCCACGGATTATAGCGTTGTCAACACTTATAAAATTAATTTTTTTGTTAGTTTGTTTGAATGCATTTAACTTTGGTGTATTACCACCAGTAAAGCATACTTTTTTAAAGCCATACTTAGCATTAAAATAATTAACAACACTTGAAATGATACCAATGTAGTAATGGTTTGCTCCAGCAGATAATGCTTCTTTTGTATTGGCTCCAAATTCAAAAAAATTATTGTGTTTTATTATTTTGCTGCCTGGACTAATTAATTCAGCTTTTTTAATTAATTCATTAATACCAGCAAATGGAATTGGGAATATTATACAGCCATGCAGTTTGCTATTATCAACACCAATAGCGAAAATAGCAGTCCCATAGCAAAAACCAATACATTTCTTGTATGTTTTTTTTAAAAATAGGGCATATGCTAATATATCAGTTCCAATTTCATTTAAATTAAACTTAGATAAGTTAAGTTCATTTACAAATTCGCTATTTTTTATAAATTTTGCTTTAATTCTAAATATTGAGAATATAGTATCTTCTATTTTTTTATTTAATGATGGTTTTACTGAGCAAATATAACAAGATGTAATATCATATTTTGCTTTAATGGTTTTAAATAATGGGTTAAATTTATTTGTATTTTTAATTGTTTCAACACAAACTAGTTTATTACTTGAAGAACATACGCCAACTTTTAAAGATGTATTGCCATTATCAATAATTAGAATCATTAATTACCTTCTATCTTTAGCATGAATTTTTTTGAGTTTTTGCTGAATCTCTCTTATGTTTGTAGAAGAGATTTTAGCTAATTCTTTTGATGATATAAAAAGAATAGTTTCGATAGACTCATCAAGCATTTTGTTAACTTTTGCAATATTTAATTCATATTGATAATCATTAACATTTCTTATAGACCTTACAATAAAATTACAATGTAATTTTTTTGCAAATTTAATAGTTAATCCGGCATTTTTTACAGCCTCAACATTTTTTAAATTTAATTTTTGTATAGCCTTTTTAACTTGTGCTAATCTTAAATCAATATTTGATTGTTTTTCTTTATCAACGTTATAGCAAACTGCAACATAGAGTTTATCAAATAATTTGTTTGCTCTTTTTATTATGTCAATATGCCCCTTATGAATGGGATCAAATGAACCAGGATAAATAGCTATTTTTTTAGTCATAATTGGCATATTTATATTTTTACATTGTAAATATTATAATAAACATTATTATGTCAATAATAACCAAAATTAAATCAAGATTATTACAATCTGACAAAAAAATAAAAATTGTTTATCCAGAAGGATGGAACGCTGATATAGTTCAATGTGCTAAAAATTTAATTAAAAAAGCAAAAGCCATTCAACCTATATTAATTTTCAGAACAAAAAGTGAAGTTCCAACTGATTTACCTATTTCAATTCAAAAAGTAATAGTTGATGAAATTGATGTAAAGAAATATGCTGAAACAATATATGAAGTTAGAAAAAATAAGGGATTGTCAATGGACGAAGCCTTAAATTTAGCAAAAAAGCCTAACTTTCTAGCATCAACAATGGTATTTTTAAATGAAGCTGATGCTGAAATTTGTGGTATTGAGTATTCAACTGCTGATACACTAAGAGCTGCATTGCAAATTGTGGGACCTGATCCTAATACTCCAAGAGTATGTAGTGGTTTTATTATGGAAAAAGGTGAAAATAGATATGTGTTTGGAGACTCATCATTAAATATTAATCCTGATGCTGAACAATTAGCTGCTATTGCTAAATCATTAGGATACTTTGCTAAACAAATTGCTGGTATTAACAAACCTTACATTGCATTGTTAAGTTACTCAACTAATGGTAGTGGTAAAGGACCATCTGTTGATAAAGTGCGTCAAGCTTATGAAATAGTTAATGTTGATGAAAAATTTACAAAAGAATTTAAAGTGTTTGGTGAGATTCAATTTGATGCAGCTTTTGATTTAGATGTAATGCACAAAAAAGTAAAATCATTGAATTGAAATGAGCAAGCAAATGTTTTTGTATTTCCAGATATTAATGCCGGAAACATTTCATATAAAATTACTGAAAGACTTGGTAAATATAAAGCAATAGGTCCTGTTATTTTGGGCTTAAAGAAACCTATTAATGATTTGTCTCGTGGTGCTAAAACACCAGATGTGGAAAGCTTATCTTACATTACTGCATTGCAAGTTATTGCAAAATAAATAAAAAAAGCACCGGAATCCGGTGCTTTTATTTAATTACTATTAGAAATTATTTGTCTTCACTAATAGCAGTTACTGGACAAGATTGTGCACAAGTTCCGCAACCTTGGCATTTGCTTTTATCAATGGTTGCTTTACCATCTGGACCAAAATCAATTGCATTATGTGGACAACAACTCATACATGTTCCACAACCTATGCATTTATTTGAATCTACTTTAAATTTTGCCATAATTTTCCTCTCACATTTGAAAATTATACATTATTTAATATCCATTTTAAGTAATCTATTTAACTCTACCACATATTCCAGTGGAAGTTCATCAGTGAAATCTTTTATAAAGCCAAGAACTAATAATTGTTTAGCGGCAGTAAGATCAATTCCTTTAGATTGTAAATAAAATAATTTTTGTTGATCAACGTCACTAACTTTAGCTTCATGCTTTATTGTTGATGTGTTATTAAAAATTTTTTCTGTTGGAAATGTATCACTTTTTGAAACCTTATCAAGAATTAAAGTGTCACACACTACATCACTTATGGCATTATTTGCAGATCTAGCAATATAAACTAAACCACGATAGGTAGCATTTCCACCATTATGAGCAATTGATTTAGAAATAATTTGAGATTTTGTATTTTTTCCAATATGAATCATCTTTGCTCCAGCATCTTGAATAACACCTTTATGAGAAACAGCAATAGAAACACATTTAGCTTTTGAATTATCGCCTTTCAATATAGATGCAGGATATTTCATATTTAATTTGCTTCCTAAATTGCCATCAATCCATTCCATTGTTCCGTTTGTATCAACAACAGCACGTTTTGTTACAAGATTTAAGACATTATCAGATCAATTTTGGATTGTTGAGTAACGACAATATGCATTTTTTCCAACAAAAATTTCAACTACTGCGGCATGTAGGTTATTTTTATCATATATAGGAGCAGTGCATCCCTCGTTGTAATGAACATAAGCATTGTCATCGACAATTATTAATGTTCTTTCGAATTGACCTACAGATTTGGTGTTAATTCTAAAATACGCAGATAAAGGTTTGTCAATTTTTATACCTTTAGGTACATATAAAAAAGTGCCACCAGACCATACTGCTGTATTTAATGCAGCGTATTTGTTATCAGTAAAAGGAACCAATTTATCAAAATATTTTTTTACTAAGTTTGGATATTTTAATAGGGCAGTTTCAATATTTGTAAAGATAACATGCTTGTCATCTAGTTCTTTTTTTAGTTGATGATGAATAGTTTCTGAATCATATTGGTTATTAACACCAGAAAAGTATTTTGCCTCTCTTTCTGGAACTCCTAATTCATCAAATTGTTTTTTAATCTTTTTTGGAACATCATTTCAAGATGCTTTATAAAATTCATTATTAAGAGATGAAGCATAATAGATATACTCGTTGAAGTCAATAAAACTTAGATCAGGTCCTCATTTAGGATTTTTCATATTTTTAAATGCCTTATAAGCATTTAATCTTATATTTAACATTCATTTAGATTCTTTTTTAAGTGATGAAATCATTTTAATAACTTCATCACTTAATCCTTTTTTAAGAGTTTTTTTATTTTCTTTTTGAATTTTCATATTTTTCTAATGCATTTTTTATTGCTTTGATCCCTACTTTTGCACAATTAATACGATTAGCCTGTTTATTAACATTAGCAAAGCAAAATAATTCATCCAATATTGATTCATCATATGGTTTGTTATCAATCATATTTAAATAATTGGTAATAATTTTTCTTGCATTTGAAATTGATTTACCTATTAATAAATTACACATTATATCAGTCGAAGATGTACTAATAGCACAACCAATACCTGAGATTTTAATATCACAGATTTTATTGTTTTTAATGTCAACATGAGCAGTTAAATTATCAATACAAGAAGGGGAAGAAATATTACAACTAACATAATTTTTGAGCTTGTTAATCTTGTTTTCATTGATAAAATTTTGTGGGTTCTCATAATGATCAAGAATTATTGATCTGACTAACTCTTGATCATTTTTCTTAAATGACATTATTCAATTCATCTCCTTTTTTGAAATCTTTTAATATTTTGATTAGATAATCAATTTCTTTTCTTGTATTGTAAATATAGAAAGAAACTCTAATAGCCGAAGATATATTTGTTGATATATTTGATGCTTTTGCACATGATAATCCAGATCTAACAATAATTTTTTTATTTCCAAGATAACTAGCCAAATCTTGTGGTGAAACTCCTTTAATGTTAAAGAAAATAATTCCATGATGAGATTGCGAATTGTAATATTCGATGTTTTTTATAGAATTAACTTTTTTGTTAAAGTATTGTTTTAATTCTAATCCATGCTTTGTTATGTTGTTTCATCCTAATTTGTTTAAATATGTGATAGCAGCACTAATACCAATAATTCCCGCAACATTTGGAGTACCGCCTTCAAATTTACTTACCCCTGCTGCATATGTAAAAGTATTTTCGTTAGCATTAACAATAGAATTCATTCCACCACCAAATTTTAATGGATCAATTTTATCAATTCATTTTTTGTTAATATAACACACACCTATTCCAGTGGGACCAAGCATTTTATGACCACTAAATGCTAAGAAATCAATATTTGAACCTTTAAGATTATGTTTAATATGAGGTAAAGATTGCGCAGCATCAACCACAACAATAATATTGGGATTATATTGTTTTATTTTTTTAGCTAGCAAATTGCAATCAATAAAATTACCCAAGATGTTGCTAGCATCGCAAAATGTTACAATTTTTGTTCGTTTTGTTAAAGCAGATAAGATATCATGTTGAGTAGGCAATTTGTTCTTACCAACCCATACTAATTTGCCCTTTGTTTGTTGTGCTAATTTAAATCAAGGCAACATATTAGATGTATGCTCTAAATACGTTAAAACCAATTCA
>ONDN01000031.1 GCA_900316595.1 uncultured Mycoplasmataceae bacterium
AGATTCAGCATAAATATTAATATTAGCCATTGTTTTTAATGCAATTATTGGGAATTCACCATTTGCTGTTTCTCCAGAAAGCATTGTAGCATCAGCACCTTGCTTAACAGCAAAATATACATCAGTGACTTCTGCTCTTGTTGGTTGAATATTATGTTCAAGCGAGTCTAGCATTTGTGTAGCAACAATTGAGGTTTTACCTTTTGCTCTAGTTTTAGCAATTATTCTTTCCTCCCAATATGGTACTTCATAATAAGGAATTTCTAAACTTAAATCACCTCTGGCAACCATGATGCCATCACTAGCATCAATAATCTGATCAATATTCTTTATTGCATTGCGGGTCTCAATTTTACTAATCAATTGAATATATTGACATTTATTTTTTATTAAGATGTCTTTTACTGCTTTTATATTTGCAACACTATTAACAAAAGAAAGAGCAATAAAATCTAATTTATTTTCACATGCAAAATTAATATCATCAATATCTTTTTTTGATAAAAATGGCATTTTGTATTCAGCACCAGGAAGATTAATTCTTTTTCTTTCAGAAACATAATGTGAATTTTCAGCTACTGCTATAATAATGTTTTTAACTTTATCAATTTTTTCAACTAGTAATTTTAGCTTACCATCATCAATTAAAATTGTTGAACCAATCATAACATCTTTAATCATGTTATATTTAGATGAATTGGCTGATACACTAAATTTATCTTTGTTACCAAGAATAGATTTAGTTGTGTAAATTTTTACCTTAGAACCAATTTTTATCTGAACACGTCCATTGAATTTACCTAAACGAATTTCGGGTCCTTTAGTATCAAGCATTATAGAAACATTTTTATTCATTTTCCTTGCTACATCACGAATTATTTTAATTCTAGCTGATTGTTCTTCATATGTGCCATGACTGAAATTTAGTCTTGCACAATTCATACCAGCTTTAATTAATTGTTCGACTTTAGTATATGCTTCATCAACAATTTTCTTTTTACTTTTATTATTTAAATCTTTAATTGTTAAATTCCCAGTAATTGCTGGACCAAATGTAGCAATTATTTTTGTTTTTTTATTAAATGATTCTATTATTTCTCTCATAAATCTACATTTTGCAATACTTAATAAATTCTTTTAATGAGCCTTTATCAATTACCTTTAATGGCATTTTTAAAGCTTTATCAATATCAGTGTGAGTAATTCGACCTTTTTTAAAGTCAATTGTAAAGCTTTTTTTAGGGTTATTAATAGCTAAATCCAATCCATAAGAAGCCATACGGGTTGCCAAATTTCGGTCTTCAGCAGTTGGAACCCCACCTCTTTGCATGTAACCTAACACATCAACTCTTGTTTGACGCTTTGTAGCTTTTTCGATTTTATCAGCAATTTGTTTTAAAGTTGGCAAACCATTTAAACCATAAATCTTTTCAGTAACAATAATTAAACATGAGCGGTGTTTGTTTTTCCATGTTTCATTAACGATTTTAAGGATTTGCTCATAATTTAAAATATTTTCTGTAGTGATAATAGCTTCTGCTTGACAAGCAATACCAGCATTGATAGCAAGATCAGGAAATCTTCTTCCCATAACTTCTACAAAACAAACACCCAAATGAGAATCAAAACTATTTCTTATTGCATCAACATTTGTAACAATACTATTCAATGCAGTTGAAAAGCCAATAGTTCTTTCGGTAGATGAAATATCATTATCAATAGTCCCAGGAAAACATATTACTTGCATTCCTAATTTCTTTAATGCTTGCGCGCCATGATATGAACCATCACCACCAATAACAAATAAACAATCAATTTTATTTTTCTTTAATATTTCATATGCTTTTTTTTGGTAAGCTAACTCTTTGAATTTTAAACATCGTGAACTACCAATAAAAATATTACCTGTTGCATAAAAATAAGAAAGAACTTGCAAATTAGGATTTGATATTTTATTATCTAATAATCCTTTAAAACCATTATTGATTAACTTAATTTTAATACCATAGTAAAGGCATTTTCTAATCAATGTAATTACTACATTGTTCATTGATGGGGAATTACCACCTGAAGCTAATACAGCAACTGTTTTAATTTGTTTGTTTATCATATTATTTTAAAATTCTATTGAAAACTGAAATACCTAAATTTTTAGCTTGAAGTCCTAATTCGTTTTCAATCTCCATTAAACGATTATATTTGCAAATTCTTTCACTTCTAGACATACTACCACATTTTATTTGACCAGCATTTAATGCAACTGCTAAATCAGCAATTGTTGTATCTTCAGTTTCACCTGAGCGGTGAGAAATTACATTATTTCATCCAGCTTTTTTAGCAATTAAAATAGTTTCAATTGTTTCTGATAGTGAACCAATTTGGTTTAGTTTTATTAATATTGCATTAGCAATATTTTTATCAATACCTTGTTCAAGAATTCTAGGATTTGTACAAAATACATCGTCACCGACAATTTGTACCTTGTTACCAATTTCAGTTTTTAATTTTGCAAAACCTTCTCAATCATTTTCACTTAATCCATCTTCAATAGAAATAATTGGATATTTAGCAACTAACTCTTTTAGATAATTAATCATTTCATCAGTTGTTTTTTTTTCTTTATTACTATCTCATACCTTAGCATCTAATGCCTTTTTAAATATATATTTTTTTGTATTCGCATCATATAGCTCACTAGCAGCTACATCTAAAGCAAATGCTACATCTTTATTTATACCAGCATGATATCCAGCAGTTTTAATAGCAAGTACCATTAAATCTAATGCTTCTTCAGCAGTTTTTAAATTAGGAGCAAATCCGCCTTCATCACCTTTACCTGTAGAATCTTTACGTTCCTTTAAAATTTTTTGTAATGCATGAAAACATTCACTAGCAATTTGGCAAGCTTGATGAATTGTTTTAGCTGAAACTGGAACAAACATAAATTCTTGGAAATCTAATGTATTATCAGCATGAGCACCGCCATTAATAACATTTAACATTGGTACTGGCATTTCATAAATTTCATTTTTATCATTTAAAATATTTTGACGAATATATTTATACAAAGGTTTATTTAATGCTTTAGCTGCAGCATGAGCAACTGCTAAACTTACTGATAAGATGGCATTAGCACCAAGTTTTGTTTTGGATTTTGTACCATCTAGTTTTAACATAATGTCATCAATTTCTTTCTGGTTGGTAGGATCCTTACCAATCAAAGCCAAAGCAATAATGTTGTTAACATTATTTACAGCCTTTAATGTACCTTTACCACCAAAACGTTTTTTATCATCATCACGTAATTCAAGTGCTTCTCTTTCACCTGTTGAAGCACCTGAAGGAACCATAGCTTTACCAACAATACCATTTTTTAATGTTACTTTGCAAGCTACAGTTGGAAACCCACGTGAATCTAGTACTTCATAAGCATATACAGAAGTAATTTTTATCTTATTTTTAAACATGTTCTTTCCCCAAATGATAAATATCAAATATATTTTATATTTAGATTAATAAAACTAAAGAAATATTTATTGCTTAAAAACAAAAAACACAGAAAAATTCTGTGTTTTGTTTAGTATGGTGGAGCTTATAGGACTCGAACCTATAACCAACCGATTATGAGTCGGGGGCTCTAACCAATTG
>ONDN01000022.1 GCA_900316595.1 uncultured Mycoplasmataceae bacterium
AAACTTCACCACTTAGTAGATGATAAGATACATGCTCGTTCAACTGGTCCATACTCATTAGTTACTCAACAACCTTTAGGAGGAAAAGCACAATTTGGTGGACAAAGGTTTGGAGAGATGGAGGTTTGGGCACTAGAAGCATATGGCGCAGCATACACACTTCAAGAAATTTTAACAATTAAATCTGATGATGTAAAAGGACGTAATGGTACATACAGTGCAATTGTTAAAGGAAGAAAAATTCCTGAACCAGGTTTGCCTGAAACATTTAAATTATTATCAAAACAATTACAAGGTCTTGCATTAAATATGACTGTAATCAATAATAATGGCGAAATTGAAGATATAAACTCATACACTGCTATAAGTGATGATGACGAAGAGAAACAAAACGAAACACAAACAGGTATTGCTTCAATTAACGACTTTGATGTCAATAATAACAATGATGATGAAAATTATTACTAGGATCGGAGAAAGATAAATTATGTCTATTAAAAAAATTGATGAAATAAAAGGTTTAAATTTACATTTAGCTTCTCCAGAAAAAATCCTAAGTTGATCTCATGGTGAAGTTACACGTAGTGAAACTATTAACTATAAAACATTAAAACCTGAAAAAGGTGGATTATTTGATGAAGCAATATTTGGACCAGTAAAGGACTTTGAATGTTCTTGTGGTAAATATAAGAAAATTAAATACCGTGGTAAGGTTTGTGAACAATGTGGTGTAGAAATCACTGAATCCATTGTTCGTCGTGAAAGAATGGGTCACATTAAATTACCTATTCCAATTGCCCACACATGGATGATTAAAGAATTGCCAAACCCATCAAAAATATCTTTATTGTTGGATATTCCATATAAAGAAGTAGAACAAATTGTTTACTTTGTAAACTATGTTATTCTTGATAACAATGGCAATAAGATTTTTAACAATAAAGAAGTAATTGATTTAAACAGTCCAAAATCTTCAAGATCTAATCGTATAAAACTACGTAAGATTATAAAAGAAAACATAATGAAGAAACTTGATAAAAAATCATTTGAGTATGAACGAGCAAATGATTATGTTACAAGATTGCAAAACTCTTCATTACCTTTTAGTATAGAAGAAGTATTTAACTTTATTACTAAATACACTGGTATTACCTTTGGTATTGGTGCTGAAGCAATTCAGAAATTATTTAAATCATTAGATTTACAAAGTGAATTCAACAAAGTTCAAAAGGCTTTAAAGAAAACTAATCCAAATAAAATTGAATTTAGAAAACTAACCCGACGTGTTGAAACTATTAAATGATTTTTGGAATCAAATAATAAACCAGAATGAATGATTCTTGAAGTTATTCCTGTAACTCCACCTGACACTCGTCCAATTGTTCAACTTGATGGAGGAAAATTCACTACAAGTGACATTAACAATTTTTACCGCAAGATAATTATTCGTAATGAGCGTTTAAAACACTTAATGAGTTTAAATGCACCAACTATTATTCTAAATAATGAAAAACGTATGCTTCAAGAATCAGTTGATGCATTATTTGATAATGCAAGTAGAAGCAAACCAGTATTATCAAAAGACCATAAACCATTAAAATCATTAACTGATCACTTAAAAGGTAAACAAGGTTTATTCCGTCAAAACTTATTAGGTAAACGTGTTGACTATTCTGGTCGTTCAGTTATTGTTGTTGGTCCAGATTTAAAACTAACACAAGTTGGTATTCCAAGTTCAATGATTTTGAAATTATTCAAACCATATATTATTCATGAATTAATTCGTAAAACTGATGATATTGGTAACGAAATTAAACCAATTGCTAATAATATTAAGATTGCCGAACAAATGATCATGAAAGAAGATGATCAAATTTGGGAGGTTGTATACAAAGTTATTAAACAACGTCCTGTATTATTAAACCGTGCACCTACACTTCACAGATTAGGTATACAAGCATTTGAACCAAAAATTGTCGATGGTAAAGCTATTCGTTTACACCCATTAGCATGTGCAGCATTTAATGCTGACTTTGATGGTGACCAAATGGCTGTTCATTTACCAATTACAGCTGCTTCAGTGAAAGAAGCACGTGATTATTTAATGGCTGCTAAACATATTCTTGGACCAAAAGATGGTAAACCAATTATTACTCCTTCACAAGACATGCTAATTGGTATTTATTACCTATCAACTGAAACAAAAAATGCAAAAGGTGAAGGCACAATTTTTGCATCAGTGAATGAAGCAATAAAAGCATACCAATTAGGTGTGGTTGATTTAAAAGCAATTGTTGGTATTTCAACTAAGGCTTTTGCTAAGAAGCAATTTAATAATGAAGGTATTATAGTTACAACTATCGGTAAGATCATAATTAATAATGTTCTTCCTGCATCATTCAATTATGTAAATAATGTTAATGGTACATTAGCTAAAAATGATCTAATCCCTTTCACAACTGATATAAAAGAAGTAATTAAAAATCGTGAATTATCAAAACCATTTGCTAAAAAATCTGTAAGTAATTTAATCATAAAACTTCATGGTAAATATACTGATACCATTGTTTCATCAACAATGGACAAAATTAAAGACTTAGGATTTAAGTATTCAACCAAGAGTGGAATCACTATGTCAATATTTGACATACCTACATACAATAATAAGAAAGAATACTTTGTTGATGCTGATAAGCAAGTTACTAAATTTACCAAACAATTTAATAAAGGTTTATTAACTGATGATGAAAGATATACTAAAGTAGTTAGCTTATGGAATAATGTAAAAGATAAAGTTACAAATGACATCGAAAAAATAATGACTGATTCAGCAAATGCTAATAACTCAGTAATTATTATGGCTAATTCTGGTGCTAGAGGTAATGTATCACAATTTACACAGTTAATTGGTATGCGTGGACTAATGAACCGTTCATATAACTATGAACGTAAAACTGGAGGCCATGTTATTAAAGATACTATTGAAGTACCAATTAAAGATTCATTTATTGATGGGTTGACCATTAGTGAATATTACAACTCATCATATGGTGCTCGTAAAGGTATGGCCGATACAGCGATGAAAACATCAAAATCTGGTTATATGACTAGAAAACTTGTTGATGCTGCACAAGAAGTTATTATTACTGAAGATGATTGTGGTACAACAAAAGGTGTTGAAGTTTCAGCAATAGTTGATACATTTGAAAATGTAGTTATTGAATCTTTATATGATCGAATTGTTAATCGTTATAGTTTAGATGCTGTATTTGATCCAAAAACTAATAAACAATTAGTTGGTCCAAATGAAATTATTACTCCGGAAATTGCTAAAGCAATTGAAGATGCAAAAATTGAGAAAGTTACTGTAAGAAGTGCAATTCATTGTAAAGCAAAGAACGGTATTTGTCGTCACTGCTTTGGTAATGATTTAACTACAAATAAACCTGTAGAGATTGGTACAGCCATTGGTGTAGTTGCTGCACAATCAATAGGTGAACCTGGTACCCAATTAAACCTTCGTACTTTCCATACTGGAGGAGCAAGTGGATCTACAGGTGGTAACATTGCTCAAGGTTTTGAACGTTTGAAACAATTATTTGACATGATTCCACCAAAAAGTTATGAACTTGCTTTAATCAGTGAAGTAAACGGTAAAATAAAGTCAAAAACAGCTACTGATGATGGTTATATAATTGAAGTTGAAACTGACAAAACTAATGAAGTTGTTTCATATAATGCACCTTTAACTGCAGTATTCCGTGTAAAAGTTGGTGATCATGTTGTTCCTGGTGATAAGATTACTAATGGATTAGTAAATATTAATGATCTTTTACGAGTAGCAGGTATAAAAGTTGCAAGAGAATACTTATTAAAAGAAGTACAAAAAGTTTATAGATTACAAGGTATTGAAATTAGTGACAAATATATTGAAATAATTATTCGTCAAATGACAAACAAAATGAAAGTATTAAATCCTGGTGATTCTGAATACTTTGTTGGTCAAATCATTAATATTAATGATTACATTAATGCTAATAAGCAATTATTGATTAGTGGTCATGAACCAATTACAGCAGTTAATGTAATTTATGGTTTAGATGATATTCCAGCACATAGTGCTTCATTCTTATCTGCAGCAAGTTTCCAAGATACAAAGAAAATTTTAATTAATGCCGCAATTAGAAATCAAGTAGATTATCTAAGAGGATTAAAAGAAAATGTTATGTTAGGTAGATTAATCCCAGCTGGAACAGGTTTAAAGAAATTATCTGAAGAAAAATAAACAACTTTGATTCATTAAATAAAAATATTGACTAAGTGTCAATATTTTTTGTTTTATTTAGAGCTATATCTATTTAGCTTTTGTTTTATTTAATTGATTTTTTTTATCAATAACTTCAGCAGGAAGCTTTTTATTTTTATGAATATAATCGATCTGTGATTTAACAATTGTTTCTAACACAAGCAAGGCATCAACAATTAAATCTAGTTCAGCACGATTTTTTAGAATTATTTTCTTAGCCTTAATATATTGTTCTTGAATTATTTTTTCAACTACAGCATCTATTTTTTGAGCAGTTTGTTCTGAATATTGGTTTGAATATGGATTAACTGTTCCTTCACTAGGAATGAATTGTGTCATTCCTAATTCACTCATACCCAATTGGGTAACCATAGATTTAGTAATTTTTGTTACTTTAAATAAGTCATTAGCTGCACCAGTAGAAATATTTTCTTTACCATAAATAATTTCCTCAGCAGCCCTACCAGCTAAAGTACTTGTAATTATTGCTAAAAGATCAGATTTCTTCTGAATAGAAATTTCTTGTTTTTCTGGGGTTGACAATGTATAACCAGCAGCTTGTCCTCGTGGAATAATAGTTATTTTCTCAACTACATCACTTCCAGGCATATTTAATCCAACCAATGCATGTCCAGCTTCATGATAAGCAATTTGCTTCTTTTCTGCTTCAGTAATTACACGTGAGTGTTTTGCAGGACCTGCAATTACACGATCAATTGCTTCATCAATCTCTTCCGTACCAACTGCAGTTTTATTAGATCTTACAGTTAATAATGTTGCTTCATTTAATACATTTTCAAGTTGTGCACCACTAAATCCAGGAGTTCTTCTAGCTATATCACCTAAATTTACTTTTGATGATATGTTTTTATTCTTAGCATGAATTTCTAAAATTAATTCACGTTCTTTGATGTCTGGTAAGTTAACTTGAATATGTCGATCAAACCTTCCAGGACGTAAAATTGCTTCATCTAGAACATCTAAACGGTTTGTAGCGGCAATAATAACAACACCTGATTTAGTATCAAATCCATCCATTTCAGCTAATAATTGGTTAATTGTTTGATCAGCGATTCCAGCAGATGAACCAACAAAATCTACTTTTCCTCTTTTTGCAGCAACAGAATCTAATTCATCAATAAAAATAATTGATGGAGCTGTTTTTTTGGCATTGTTAAACAAATCTCTAACTCTTTTAGCACCAACACCAACTAGCATATCTTCAAATGATGAACCACTAACTTGATAAAAAGGAACTTTTGCTTCACCGGCAACAGCCTTTGCTAATAAAGTTTTACCTGTTCCAGGAGGTCCATATAAAATAACACCTTTTGGTGCTCTAGCACCCATAGCAGCATATTTATTTGGATTTTTTAAATAATCAACAATCTCAATTAATTCTTCTTTTTCTTCTTTTAAACCAGCAACATCTGAGAATTTATATTTACTTTTTGCAAGTTTAGCTTGAGATTTACCAACTGATCAAATTGATTCTTCCCCGCCACCTTGCAATTTTGACATTTTAGAAAAATATCAAATAAATAAACCAATTATAGCTACTGTTGGGAGCAATTGTAATAGTATATAACCAATATTTGATGTGCTTGGAACTGATGCATTAGTTAAAACATTATTTAAGGTATCACATTGAAGTTTAATGCTTTCATCTTCATCCTCTATTTTTGATCAATTACCACTACTATCTGGTGTATACTTACCATATGTACCTATAGCATATCAAATTGGAAATCCACCTAAATCAATGTGATGAATGTAAGCTTGAACACTACTAGATTGTAAATGAATTTCACCATAAGAAGATGAATCAATTAAACCAATAGAAACTTTACCAGATTTGGTGATGATATATAGATGATATGATGTTATGTTACCGCCATTTACATAATATTCTGCAGCAATTAAATTGTTGATATTTTCCACTTGATTTGTTGAGTAGGTTCTACCACTATTATTTGTAATTTCAATGCTATACTTTTTATTGCCTTTAGAATCAGTATCAGTATTAAAACTAATGTTCTTTACATTTTTAATAGCAATATAATGACTTGTTGAAAAATATCAAATTAAACTTACTATTCCGCCAAAAACTAAAAGAAAAATAAGTCATTTCAATCATCTTTTTGATTGGTAACCTGAACGCCTAGGGCTTATGTCACTTTTATTTTTTTCTTCTGTGTTTGTTTTTTTTGTATCTTTATCAACCATACTAATTACCACTTACCTTTGCTTTTGATTTTTCGCTTTAACTTTTTTAAGTTCCTTTTCAAAAATTGATTTTTTTAAAACACCAATATATGGAAGTCCCCGTAAATTTTCTTGATAGTCTAAACCAAAACCAATAATGAATTCATTATCAATGCTAAAGCATTTGTAATAATCTCCAAAACTAATTTCATGTTGTGAAGGTTTATCAACAAGGCACATAATTTCAACTGATTTTGCACCATTTTCCAAAAGTAATGTGTTTTTTAAATTTGACATTGTTCAACCAGTATCAATTACATCATCAACAAGAATAACATGTTGACCAGCTACATCAACATTTAAATTAGATACTATGTCTTTTTTTCTAACAGAAGCTACTCCACCATAGTATGAGTGATATTCAACAAATCGGAGTTTAAAATCAATGGTAATGTGTTTTATTAATTCCGCTAAAAAAGGAACACAACCATTAAGAATACCAACAATCACTAGTTGTTTATTTTTATATTTCTCATCTATTCACTTGCTTGCTTTTTTACAAGCATCAACAATTTGTTTATTAGTGAAAAGAATTTTCTCACATCGATAGTCAAGTTTGTCCATTTATTAGTATCTATTTTAGTAATAATTATAATTATAATATTTTAAAAATATGTTTCATATTAGTGAACATTATGATGTTGTTGTTTTAGGTGGTGGACCAGTAGGTAGTTATTGTGCCTTTTTAAGTGGCAATAAAGGTTTAAAAACTCTACTTATCGAAGTTAATGATAAATTAGGGGGTCAACCACTTAATTTATATGCTCATAAAAAAATCACAGATTTTCCTCTTCATCTATCAATAACTGCAAATGAACTGGTTAAAAAAATCAACGAACAGTTACATTCAGTTGATAATGTTGATATTATTACTAGTACAAAAGTAGATGATTTTGAAATAAGAAATGATTTAATTTATTTTCAAATCAAAAATCTTCAAATCGACACAAAAAATATTGTTATAGCAACAGGTAATGGGATTTCAAAACCTAATTTATTAGAGATTCCTGGTGCTAGCTGTGATAAAGTAAAATATTTTGTTAAACCATATGACCATTATGATAACAAACATGTTATTATCTTAGGCGGTGGAGATTCAGCTGTGGATTGAGCTAATAATATATCTAAGCATTCCCAAGCCAAAGTTACTATAATTCATCGACGTGATACATTTAGAGCAACAGGCGAAAATGTCAATGAATTGTCAAAGAATAAAGTTAATGTTTTATTGAATAAACAATGTGTAAAAATTAAAGATAACATTTTATTCATAAAAGATAATGTTTCAGAAAAAGAAGAAAAATTATCATTTGATGAAATTATTGTCCAATATGGACAAAAAATGGATATTAATCCTGAAAAATATATTCAAAAGCTTAATTGTTCTACTGGTAATAAAATAATTGTTGATCATAATCAAAAAACCAATTTAAATCATGTATATGCTATTGGTGATGCTTGTTATTATAACAACCGTCCTCACTTAATTATTGCTGGAATGGGTGAAGCTGCTATGGCAGTTAATGATATTTTAATAAAAATCAGGAATTATTAATGAAACCAACATTACCAATGATTATTGTAATTGTTGGTCCTACCACAAGTCATAAAACAAAATTAGCAATTGAAATTGCTAATAAATTTAATGGTGAAATAATTAATGCTGATGCTTATCAAGTTTATTCAGATATGAGTATTGGTACAAATGCACCAAATAAGAATGAATTAAATAGTGCTAAATTTCATTTAAACCAATTTATTAGTTTAAAAGATGAATGAGATATAAAGCGTTTTCAAAGTCTATGCTTTAAAATAATAAATGATATTTTAAAAAGAAATAAATTACCAATTATTGTCGGTGGGAGCAATTTGTATATTGAATCAATAATTAAGAATTATGACTTATCTGCTAATAAAAGATCATTGAAATTTGACAAGTATGATAATAAAAAACTATTTGATTTGTTGTCTAAGAATAATCCTGAATTATCTGTTAAAATAGGTATTAATAATCGTCGCAGATTAACCAGGGCTTTAGAAGTTATAAATGAAAAAAAGGACAAAAAGGCTTTAGAAAAAACTAATAAACCTATTTATGATTACTTAATGATTGAATGTAATTATTCAACTCGTAAAAAACTATATGATTCAATAAATAAAAAAGTGGACGAAATGGTTAAATTAGGTTGAGAAAATGAGGTGAAATCAATAATAAAAAAATACCCTAAAATTAATTTAAATAATTTTATTGGTTTCAAGGCAATTGGTTATAGTGATATTTATCAAGCGATTATTAATAATCTCAAAATTGATTATGAATTAATTAAACAAAAAATTCGTCATTATGCTAAACGACAAATTACATGAATAAAAAATAAATATCACGAGCATTTGATATTTAATCAAACAAATAAAAATGAAATATTTGATGAAATTAAAAAATGGCTAAAAAAGTAAAGAGTTTATACATTCATATTCCTTTTTGTAAATCAATTTGTACATACTGCGATTTTGTAAGAGAAATTCCAAAAACACAAAATCAAGAAGATGAATATATTAACATAATTTGTAGCCAAATAAAAAAAGAAATTAAAAATAAATTTATGACTATTTATATTGGTGGTGGCACACCTAATTCTTTAAGTTTTAATAATCTAAAAAAAATACTAACTACATGTAATAAAATTAAAAACCGTTGTTGTGAATTTACTATTGAATGTAATCCAGAATTTGTTAATGAAGATCAAGTAAAATTATTTAAAAAATATGGAGTTAATCGTATATCATTAGGTGTGCAATGTACTAATGAATATATTAATAAAAAATTTAACCGTAAACATAGTTTAAATGATGTATCTCAAGCAATAAAATTACTTAGAAAAAACAATATTAAAAACATAAGTTTAGATTTTATTTATGGGTACAAATTAATGAGTCTAAAAGATATCCAAAATGACATTAATTTTGTTATTAATAACAA
>ONDN01000003.1 GCA_900316595.1 uncultured Mycoplasmataceae bacterium
ATTCATTGTCTTAAGTCTTTTATTTATAAACAAAAATATATTTACAATATTATTAATCATACGTAATGAGTAATTCAAAGAAAATTCAAATTTATCAAAAGAAAAAATCAAAAGAAGAACTTTCTTCGCTTTCTATTGAATTTAATAACAAGAAACTTGAAGTTAAGAACCTTTATAAACAAAATTTGAAAAAAGCAAAATCTAAATCCGACAAAATTGCTATTAAAAAAGAATATGCAAATAAAAAATGTGAAATAAAGGCATGATACAATAAAGAAATCAAAAAAATTAAAAAAAACAATCTTATTAGTGTAGATCAAGACCAATATGATTACATAAAGGTTAAAGAAATTTATGACTCTAACAAATTTGTTAGAGTTTTCAAACAAATTACCTTAAATAAAAATCAAAAGGAAATTTATCGTTGTTTAGTTAAGAAGAATAATGAATTGCTAAATACTCAAAACAAGAACTTCAACCCAAAAAATATTTTTGAAGTAAAAAATTTTAATTTCTATTATGGTTCTTATCAAGCTCTATTTGATATTAACATCAAAATTAAACGAAACAAAGTAACTACTTTTATTGGTCCAAGTGGATGTGGCAAATCAACAATGTTAAGATGTTTTAATAAAATGAATGAGCAAATACCAAATACACATCATGATGGGTTAATATACTTTAATGATGGAACAAATTTATATTCAAAGAAATTAAATTCATCTATATTGACTACAAAAGTTGGCATGGTTTTTCAAAAAGCAACAACATTCCCAATGAGTATCTATGATAATGTTGCTTTTGGTCCACGATCACATGGTATATTACAAAAAGAAATTTTAGATAACATTGTTAAAGAATCATTAATATCAGCTGCATTATGAGATGAAGTTAATGATAAATTATCTTCTCCAGCATCTTCATTGTCTGGTGGTCAACAGCAAAGATTGTGTATTGCTAGAGCAATAGCATTAAAACCTGAAGTTTTATTAATGGATGAATCTACATCTGGTTTAGACCCAATTGCTACAGCAAAAATTGAAAATTTGATTTTAGACCTAAAGAAAAAATATACAATTATATTAGTAACACATTCAATGGCCCAAGTTCAGCGAATAAGTGATTATACAGCCTTCTTTTACAAGGGCAAATTAATTGAATTTGGTGATACAAGGAGTATATTTTTTACTCCAAAAAATAAAAAGACAAAGGACTATATTTCAGGAAAGATTGGTTAATATGAATATTTTAGGAATGAATACACTTGGATTTATATCTTTTATACTTGGCTTGATAGCTGCAGTTTGTATAGGTATATATACAATTCCACAATTAATAATGTTATTAAAAACAAAAGATTCTAGTGGTATTTCTGCTCCAATGTTTTTGATTTTGGTTATTGGTGATATTTTCTTTATTGCTCAAAGCTCTACAACTTTAATTAACTCTATTGCTCAAAATGATATAAAGACTTGATTAACAACATTATTTCCAGTATTAATTGCAAATATTGTTTGCACTATTAGTGGTGCAATAACATTAACAATTAAATTGTTAAATCAACACAAAGCAAAAAAACTAAATTTATCTGAAAAGGAATATTGCGCACAATTATCAAAAAAATCAAATGCAAAAAAAAGCAATAAAAATAAATAGGATATGTCAGCAAATTACGGATTAGTAAGAGAATCTGAAAGAGAATTAACAAGGGGTTTATTAAAATTCTATCGCCATGTTAAAAATGATTGGAAGAATTTAATTTCTTCTCTTTCAAAAAACACTACTATTAGTAATGAAGAGTATCAAGAATTCCAAAAGGATGAAAATAAATCAAATCATATGGAAGCTGATATTCTAAATGAATGTATTTGATCTATATCAAGAAATCAACCAGTTGCAAACCATTTAAGATTTGCAGTTTCAATAATTTATTCAATTTCTGACTTAGAAAGAATGGCTGATTACATTATTAATTCAGTTAACATAATTAGACAAAATAATTTTAATAAAGAAGCTATCTCAATTATTAGAGAATCTTTTAAACTTTCATATAAATGTATGAGTGATCTTTTAAAACCATTAGAAACTAAAGACAAAATTAAACTTGATACAGTTTCTTCATACAAGTTAGCTAATAATGTATTAAACTATTACAGAGTTGAATATAAAAAAATTAATAAGGGATTATCAAAGATAATGTTTGATAAGAATTCTGCAGAACAAATTGAAAAGTTTCTATCTAGCATTTCAATAATCATTAAATATTCAGAAAGAAACGTTGATCATGCTGTAAACATTCTTGACAATTTTGTCTATGTAAGAGAATCAGATTTTATTTTTAGTAATCACAAAAACCCATCACTTGATTTTGATAATTTAAACTTAAACCCATTACAAACATTAACAAAAAAAGAAAAAAACAAATAATCTAAATATATAATAGTTCCAATGCTATATAAATAGTATATTCGTTATAGAGATTTATAAAAAATGTCAAAAATTAAATTTATAGGCTTTGGTGGCCTAAATGAACGTGGTAAACAATGTTATGCATTAAATATTAATGGCAACATATATTTATTTAATTGTGGCTTAGCTTCACCAGTTAATGCACAATTAGGTGTTAAAAAAGTAATTCCAGATTTTAGTTGAATAGTTGAAAATGCTAATGCTGTAAAAGGAATTTTCATTGGTACTCCTAAATATGAGAATTATGCTGGACTCCCATATTTGTTAAAGCATTTACCAAAAGTCCCTATTTATGTCAGTGATGTAGGAGCTAATATAATTATCAATTATTTCAATTATTTATCAATAATTGATAAAAATAATTATCATCGACCTAACATAAAAATTATTAACTCATTAGAAATGCAAACTATTGGAGGCATACAAATTACTCCATTTTACTTATCTAACTTTTTGCCTAAATCATTTGGTTTTGTTATTAATACTCAAGATGGTGGAATTATATTCATTGATGATTTTATGATTAGTTCTAACCGTAATCATGCTTTTGAAGACCAAATATTTGAAATCAACCAAATTACTAAAAATAAGAA
>ONDN01000013.1 GCA_900316595.1 uncultured Mycoplasmataceae bacterium
AACAAAACAAGAAATAGATGAAAAAGTTAGAAATGTAATTAAGGTTGTTGGTCTTGAAGGTGCTGAAAACAAATATCCATCTGACTTGTCTGGTGGTATGCAGCAAAGAGTTGCTTTGGCGAGAGCTATTGTTATTGAACCAGAAATTTTATTACTTGATGAACCTTTATCTGCATTAGATGCTAAAGTGCGTCAACAAATGCAAATTGAATTAAAATCACTGCACCAAAAATTGAAATTGACTTTCATTCTTGTTACTCACGATCAAGAAGAAGCACTATTCTTGTCAAATAAAATTATTGTAATGTCTGATGGCAAAATTCAACAAATAGATACACCAAAAAAAATATATGAATCTCCTGCAAATATGTGGGTAGCTCAATTTATTGGTGATTCAAACTTCTTCGTTTGTGAATATTTAGGTAATAATAAAATTAAATTCAATAAAATTACATTTGATGTGACCCAATCTGGTTTTAATTCAAAATTAGCTAGTGGAACTTTATTAAATTATATGGTTCGTCCAGAAGACATAAGAATAATCCCAGAAAAAACTGGCTACTTTGATGCTAAAGTTGTTCAGTGTATTTATAAAGGGATAAAATTTGATGTTCTCTTATCATGAAATAAAATGCGTATTAAAGCTCAAAGTGATATAAGTTTGGAAATTGGAAAAACCGTTGGTGTCGATTGAGATCCTAAAAAGGGATATTGTATCCATTATGTTGGGGAGGAAAAATAACAATGCAACAGAAAAGAATTGCATTTAGACCATCTCATAGGAATTTCTTTCTAATATTGCCTTACTTATTAATTGTTCTTATATTTATTATTATTCCTATTGTTCTAATTTTTGTCAAATCTTTTACACCAACTTCAGCAGGTGGTATAGCACAAAATTGAAACTTTGTTGATATATTCATATGAGAGAAAATTTTAAAATCATTCGTTATTGCGATTGTAACCACAATTGTCACAGTTTTAATTGCTTATCCTTTTAGTTATTTTTTAGCATTTGAATTCAAAGGGAAAATTACTAAAACATTAGCTGTGTTATTTATAACAGCTCCTACTTGAACAAGCTTCTTAGTAAAAGTTATTGGTGTAAAAACATTATTTGACTTTATTAATGGATATCAAAACTCTACAAGTGGTGATATATACACTGTTAT
Organism: uncultured Mycoplasmataceae bacterium; assembly: GCA_900316595.1. Taxonomy (GTDB): domain Bacteria; phylum Bacillota_I; class Bacilli_A; order Mycoplasmatales; family Mycoplasmoidaceae; genus Malacoplasma_A. The sequence continues at coordinate 1,173 of ONDN01000013.1, forward strand.
CGGTTTAGTATATCTTTATATTCCTTTTATGATTCTACCTATATACAACATCCTAAAAGATATGCCTAAAAATTTAATTTATGCATCAAAAGATTTAGGTAGAACAGAATGATCTACATTTATTCATGTTGTTGTTCCATACACAAAAGCAGCATTAATTAGTGGGGTAACACTAGTATTTCTTCCGTGCTTAACTGTTGTCTCTGTGCCACAATTCTTAAATTCAAGTAGTTCAGGTTCTTTAATTGGTGATGTTATTATGGAAGAAGGACTACTAGCTCAAACTAGTGACATATCATTAGCTCGTGCAAGTACACTAGCATTAATTGTTTTTATGCTTATTGTTGTTGGATTACTTATATATTTATTAAGTAAAAAAATATTCAAATTAATATTGAGAAAAAGAGGTGCAAGATAATGAAACACTTCTTAAAGAAATTTGCTAATGGTTTAAAAAGATGATACATTTTGTTAGTATTATTAGCCATATATATACCTTTAGTTTTAATTATCATATTAAGTTTTAATGGTGAAACTACTCGTGGTAACATTAAATTAAACTTTGATGTTCCAACATTTGTTAACTATATTAATCTATTTCATAATGATCAATTTATTAATTCTTTACTGAATTCATTACTTTTAGGTGCGATTGTTACACCATTCTCATTATTATTTGGCGTACTAGCTTGCAGTGGACTATGAAAATCTCGACAATCAACAAAGAATTTTGTCTTAAATATTTCAAGATTTTCAATAATGTCGCCAGAAGTAATTACTGGTATTAGTTTGGTATTGTTATTTAGTGCTGCATGAATACCTTTGGGTTTTCATTTCGGATTCTTTACTGTTGTTTTATCTCACATATCTTTCTGCACGCCTTATGTAATTATTACTGTTTATCCAAGAATGATGAAATTAAATAATAACTTGGTACTTGCAAGTTATGATTTAGGATATAGTAAAATGAAAACTTTCTTAAAAGTTATTGTTCCTCACTTACTACCTTCAATATTTACATCTGCTGTAATAGTTATTGCAATGTCATGGGATGACTTTATCATCACTAATATGGTTAATGGTTCATGACAAACATTAGGTATTGCTATCTATATGACAAGAAAGGGAATTAAAGCATGGGTTATAACATTTGGAGCAATATTAACAATAATAACTGTCCTTGTTATGTTTTTTACTACAATTGTAAAATCCAAAGGCTTCAAACATATAAAAAGGAAAAAATAATATGAAAAAAAGTTTTATAAGTTGTTTATTTGCTTCTTCTCTTCCTATTTGCCCATTAATTTCATTAACCTCATGTGCCGGTAACAACACGATTGTTCTTGCCAACTTTGAAAGTTATATGAATCCTGATTTAATTGATAAGTATGATGGGCAAGTAAACTTTTTATATTATCAAACTAATGAAGAAATTGAATCAAAATTCAAAGGATATTATGATTTGGCTATCCCTTCAACATATGAAATAATTACATTGTTGGAGAAACAATGACTTCAAAAAATAGAATGAGAAAAATTTGGATTATATGATAGTGATGGTAATCTAATTACAAATGGCACTGATGCTTTAAACTTATTCATTGATCCTATCCAACATATAATTAAAAGTACAACTAATATGTATAGTAACCTATTTAAACCAAATGAAAATCTTTTAGATTACTGTATTCCATATTTTTTACAAAGCTT
>ONDN01000083.1 GCA_900316595.1 uncultured Mycoplasmataceae bacterium
GAAGGTTGGGACAAACCCCATTATTAACAATGAAATGAATAATTTATGGTTTATATTTTTAAATGATATTTTTAATTTATTAAACATTTATTAAAGATAATAAGTTCTTATATTTTTATAAATCAATTGATGCAGTTAAACTTTTGATAAATGCTTCAAGATCAAATTCTTTCAAATCATCTAATGATTCACCAAGACCAATAAATTTAACAGGTAGGTTAAATGCATCTTTAATAGCTAATACTATTCCGCCTTTTGAGGTACTATCAATTTTGGTCAATATGATACCAGTTATTTTAGTGACTTCATTAAAAGCTTTTGATTGATTGATACCACTTTGTCCTGTAGTTGCATCAATAACTAATAATGATTCACAGGGTTGAGTTGGATCAAATTTCTTGATTACACCATCAATTTTTTTTAATTCATTCATCAAATTGATTTTATTTTGTAATCTTCCAGATGTATCACAAATAACAATGTTATCATTATTTGCTTTAGCATTACTAATGCCTGTATATATAACACTTGCAGGATCTTGGCCTTCCATATTAGGTGTGTAAATGTTAACACCAATTTTATTTGCTCATATTTTTAATTGTTCAATTGCTCCAGCTCTAAATGTATCAGCAGCAACTAAAGAAACTTTGTATCCTTTGTGTTTATAATAGTGAGCAAGTTTTGCAATTGATGTTGTTTTACCGACACCATTTGCTCCAGTAACTAAAATCACATTTGTGGTATTTTCTTTAATATTGATTGAGAAATCAATATTAGTATTTTGAATGTAATAAACAAATAGTTTATCAATAATAATTTCTTTTATTAAATTAACATCTTCAACACGTTGAAATTTGATTTCTTCAATAATAGCATCCATTATTTTTTGTGTTGATCTAGGTCCAATATCAAATAATAGCAAAGCTTCTTCAATAGCTTCTAACAATGCATCGTCAATTTTTTGGTATTTTTTTGCAATGTTGTTAATAGAATTTGCAAGAGAATCACTTGATTTTTTTAATCCTATGTCAAATTTTTCTTGAGTTATAACAGAATTTTCTTCATGTTTCTTTTCAATTTCTTTAGCTATATCTTTTTTTCTTTTAAAGAAATTTTTAATTTTTCCTCAAAAACCCATTAATTCTCTCCAATTTTATCAGAACCATATTCACTTTTAGCTTCTGATAATTCAACTTGATAAATGCTTGTTACACCTTTTTGCTGCATTGTTGCTCCAAATAAGATATCACATTTTTCCATAGTACCAGGACGGTGAGTAACAACAATAAATTGAGTTATTTTACTTGCTGATTGAATCATATTAGCAAATCTTTCAACGTTTGCTGGGTCAAGAGCAGATTCAGCCTCATCAAGGATTACTAATGGGAAACTTTTAATTTTCAATATTGCAAACAATATTGATAATGCTACTAATGATTTTTCACCACCAGATAATAGAGATAGTCTTGTTACTTTTTTACCATAAGGAGCTACAATAACATCAATACCGGAAGTTAAAATATTTTCATGGTCAGTATATTCAACACTACATGTTCCACCACCTAATAGATATTTGAATACTTCAGGCAATGTTTCATTAACTTTTCTAATTGTATCATCAAAGTCTTTTTTAACTTGAGCATCAAGAGTATTAATTGCTTCTTCAATATGTTGTTTTGCAAGTTCAATTTCTTTTTGCTGTTTTGACATTTCTTCATAACGAGATTCAATTGACTCAAGATCATTTAGTGCTTCCATATTGATTGGACCTAAACGAGTAATTTCATTTTGCAATTGGATAATTGCATCTCTTGCTTGTTGATCACTCATTGGTAATTCTTTTACATAGTTTTGCATTGCAAATTCAACAGTCATATGATATGTTTGGTTGATTTTATTTTTTGCAGTTTCAATAATAGATTCACATTTTACTTGTTCAGCTTGGTTTGAAGCTACAACATCTCTTGCTTTATCAACTTGAAATCTTATTTGTGTTAATTTAGCTTCTGTATCAGAAACTTGCGATTTATAAATGGCTTTTGAGTTTCTATTTACACTCAAATCTTCATATACTTTATTCTTTTTGCTAATTAATTTAGCAAGTTCAGCATCAATGCTGTTTTCATCAGTTATAGATCCTTTTTGTTTTAAACCTGTAGATTTTATTAATTGGTTGTAATCGCTTTCATATTTTAATAGAAGATTTTCATTTGTTCTCAAAGTTTCTTCATAACGTGAAAGTAAAATCTTCTTTTCACTTTGTTTTGAAGAAATTTCATTTAAATCTGCTATAGTTTTTTCAAGCTCACTCTTTAGTTGCAAATACTCTTCATTTATTAATGGATATAACTTATTCAATTCATCAAGTGTTTTCTTTGAATCTAATTCATTTAGAGTATTATTCTTATTTACATAACCTCCAGTAATACTACCTCCTGGTGATATTTGTTGACCATCGAGAGTAATTATTCTATATAGTTGATATGTTAATCGTGATAAATTGGTTGCATTATTTAAACTATTAGAAATGATAATATTACCTAGTAAGAATCTTATTGCATTTTCATATTTGCTATCATACTTAATTAAGTCACAAGCAATACCACAATAACCATCACGATCTTTTAGAATTTCAAGATGTTCAGGTCTTAATCCTTTAGGTCGGATAGTTTCTAAAGGTAGGAAAGTTGCTTTACCAGCACGATTAGATTTTAAGAAATCAACAGCCTTTTCTGCATCAACATTTTTTTCAACGATAATGTCTTGTAAATTTTTACCTAAAGCAGTAGTAATTGCTGTTTTATATTCATCATCAACTTCAATGAAGCTTTTTACTAAACCACAAATACCAGTTAAAGCAAGCTTATTTTCAATAATAACCCTTGCACCATTTTCAATGTTTGAATTTGAATTTAATAAATCAACAAGTTGTTTTATTCTTGTTCTTGTTTCAATTAACTTATTAGATTTGTTATTTGTTTCATCATTTAACTTATTTCTTTTTTCAGTTAAATTGGTGATGATTTCATCATATGCTGAAATATTATCATTTAGTTTATCAATATTTGCATTTGCATCCTTAATTGTAAATTTAGTTGAAGAAATAAGATTTTCAAATGCATCAATTTTTTTATTTAAGTTCTCACTTTCCAAATCAATTTGTAATTGAGAATTTAAAGATGATTTTTTTATTTCAAGCTTGTTAATTTTTTCAATTAGTTCATTTAATTCATTGGATAATTGCTCAATATTTTGATCAGCAATTTCTTGTTTTTGTTTTTCAAACTTGATAGATTGATCTAATTCTTTTAAACTTGGTTCGAATTGCTGTAATTTTTCTTTAGCATTTTCAACATCATGTTTAATTGTCTTTAATTTTTCACTATAGTATTTTAAATCTTTAACCATTATGGTTAAATCTAGTTCTTTCAATACCTTAGTTTTTTCTTCATAAATTTTTACTTTATCAGCTTGCTTTTTAATTTTTTTTAAAGTGTTTTCAAGCTCAGTATTAATATCTATAATGCGATTTAGATTTTCTTGTGTCTTTTCAAGCTCTTTAGTGGCATCATCACGTTTTTTAGTGTAAATACCAATCCCAGCAGCATCTTCAAAAATAGTTCGTCTTTCTTCAGGTTTTGCATCAACAAATCATTGAACAGTGCCTTGTGAAATAATACCCAATGAGCCTTTTGATAATCCAGTATCTAAAAAGATATCTTGTATATCTTTCAAACGACATGGCTCATCATTAATAAAATATTCATTACTTCCCTCACCTTTTGTTAATCTCCGTGTGATAGAAATATTCTTTTCATCTGTATGTAATGATCCATTTTTGTTATCAAATTCTAATGTTATTTCAGCAAAGTTTGCTTGTTTGTGCTCATTAGAGCCATGAAAGATAACATCATCACTAATTTTTGATCTTAAAACTTTATTAGATTTCTCACCAAGGACCCATTTTATTGCATCAATAATATTTGATTTACCACTACCATTTGGTCCAACAACACCAGACATGTTATTTTTAAAATCTATCACAGTTTTTGTAGCGAATGACTTGAAACCATTAATTGTTATTTTCTTTAAAAAGATCATAAGAAATTTAAAACATTAGATTTATTATATAAATCTAATCATATTATTTTTTTATTCCAACAAATTTTTTGTATGCAGATTTGGCAGCATTTTGCTCAGCCTCTTTTATTTTAGTACCAGAGCCCTTACCATATTTAATATTATTACATCATAATTCAACTTGGTAATTATTAGGTGTATTGTTAGTTATTCGATACTGAATTCCATGTTTATTGTATTTCATCATTATTTCTTGGAACTTTGTTTTATAGTCATAGAAATTAGATAATTTGTGAGCTTTATAACATCTTATTAATGTGTTTGTTATCACTCTTTTCACGGTATTGAAGCCTAAATCTAAATAAATAGCACCCATTAATGCTTCATATACATCTTCTAAGATTTTTTCATTAAAACCATTTTTAGAGTTAACAACAGATTTACCAATTCTAATGTATTTATTAAGTTTTAATTCCTTAGCTGCTAAAACTTCGGATTTACCTTGAACAATTAAAATCTTATCTTTTGACATTTGTCCAACACTTAGTTTAGGATTTCTGTTATATAAGTAATCACAAACAACAAGCGAAATAACTTGATCACCCAAAAATTCTAATCGCTCATAATCATATGTTAAATGATTATCATTATGATATGAAGCATGGGTGAGTGATTCAATGTACAAAAAATAACTCTTGGGAGTTATTTTTAAATTTTTAAACAGTTCATTTAGTTCTCTATTATTCTGCATCATCAAATTCTTCACGAATTTTTTCAGTTACCTTTTTATCAATAATATTGTGTAATAAAACTAATGCTGAATAGAATTGTTCTTTATCAGCCGATCCATGAGTTTTAACAGCTGGTTTATTTAAACCTAAAACAATTGCCCCAGCTTTATTTTTGTAATCAAAAGTTTTAGATACATTTTTAATTACAAATGCTGATGTCAATGCAGATAATCAGTTTCAAGGTTTTTTAAAGTTTCTCTTTAAAACTGCAGAAATTGCTTTTAATCCACCTTCTACTGACTTAAGCACTAAGTTTCCAGTATAACCATCACTAATAGCAATATCAACAATTCCTTGAAGCAAGTCTCGTGGTTCAACAAAACCTACATAGTTTATGTTTTTGTCTTTAGATAACATTTCATTTGCTTGGTGTTGATATTCAAAACCTTTATTTGCTTCTGTACCAATATTGATTATTCCAATTGATGGATTAGCAATATTTTCTATATTCTTGAAATAGATATTTGCCATTTTGGCAAAGTTGTATAAATCTATACCATCACAATTTTTATTAGCACCAACATCAATAATAACAAAGTACTTGCCTTTTTTTGTAGTTGGTAGGAATGGCATAAAACCAACTTTTGAAAGTTTATTAATAGGTTTTAATAAGAAATGAACAATAGTTACAAAACATGCTGTTGATCCAGCAGATAAAACACCATCAGCAATATTATTAGCAACTAATTGTGTAGCTTTATACATACTTGAATTAGTCATTCTTATTGCTTGGATTGGTGAAGAATCCATTTGAATTACATCATCAGCATGGTAAATTTCAAATTTATCTTTTTTAGCAATAAGTGGTTCAATTTTTTTCTTGTCTCCAACAAGAATGATTTCAACATCCTTATATTTTTTTAGAATTTTTCTTGCAGCAATAATTGCTTCACTGGTCTTGTTTTCAAAACCCATTACATCAAAAGCTATTTTCATAATTATTTGTTTTTTAAGAATTCCTTTAATGTATTTCTTAAGTCTTTATCTTCAAGAACTTTATGAAGTGTTGCTTGTAAATAGCCTGAAGCAGAACCGATATCATAACGTTTTCCTTCAAAGTTGCAAGCATATAAACCTGATTTTTTAGCAATTATTCTTAATGCATCAGTTAATTGAATTTCACCAGATTTATCAGGTTTACATTTATCTAATGCATTAAAAATGTCAGGAGTTAAAACATATCTTCCTAAAGCAGCATAATTACTTGGTGCCTTATCAATTTCTGGTTTTTCAACCATATCTTTAACTTTAAATGTTTTAGTGTTTATTTTTGGTTCGTTTGGTGCAACAATACCATAAAGTTTAGTTTTATCTTTTTGAACTTTTTGTACACCTAAAATTGAACATTGGTGTTTATTATAAGCATCAATACATTGTTTAATTGCTGGAGCTTGATTTTTATTTACAAATACAAGATCATCTCCAAGAATAATAGCAAATGGCTCATTACCAACTATTTGTCTAACATATTTGATAGCATCCCCTAAACCATCAGGACTTTTTTGACGAACAAATATAATATTTGTCATGTTAGAAATTTTAGTTACTAAGTTATATAATTCCATTTTCTTTTTTTGTTTTAGAATTGTTTCTAATTCAAATGAACGGTCAAAGTAATCAACAATTGAGTTCTTCTGAGACGAAACAACTATTATTATTTCTTCAATGCCAGAATCAATAGCTTCTTTAACTAAGTAGTGAATTGTTGGAACATTTAAGATTGGTAACATTTCTTTAGCTAATGATTTTGTTGCTGGTAAAAAACGTGTACCCATTCCAGCAGCTGGAATTACTAATTTTCTAACTTTCTTACTTAACATAATTTAATAATTATATAAAAAGTAATAATATATAGTTATTTCTTCAATATCTTCTTTAGGTATTGAGCTGTATATGAAGTATCACAATGATTTAACAATTGTTCAGGAGTGCCAGTAGCAATAATTGATCCCCCGGCTTCTCCACCATCTCTTCCAAGATCAATGATATAGTCAGCGCATTTAATTAAATCAAGATTATGTTCAATAACTATCAATGTTGTACCATTATCTACAATTCTATTTAAAATGTTGATTAATTTTTTAATGTCATCTGTATGTAGACCAGTTGTAGGTTCATCAAGAATTAGAATTGTTTTATTTGTGCTATTTTTTTGTAAGAATTTTGCTAGTTTGATTCGTTGAGCCTCACCACCTGATAAATCATTTGAGCTAGCTCCTAATTTTAAATATCCTAGACCAACATCATTTAATAAACTAATCTTATGGTGAATGTTAGGAACATTTTTAAAAAATTCTAATGCCTC
>ONDN01000012.1 GCA_900316595.1 uncultured Mycoplasmataceae bacterium
AAAGAAATTTGTGACTATGCATTTAAAGGTACTAATGCATTAGATAATTATCACCAAAAAGTTTGCACATTTCCCGAAGGATTACAATATATAGGTACTGAAGCATTTTATAAAGTTGATATAAATAATAAACTTAATGTACTAGGTTATGTTTTTCCGTCAACTTTAAATGCAATTAATGTAAGGGCATTCGCAATTTCGGGTACAATTACATATATTATGCCAACTTCAACATCATCATTAACATTTAAAGGTAATTTTGATCCTAATAACATTAAAGAAGAAGCATTTGATCCATCTTCAGATGGCAAACATCTTGTGAATTATATTTATGCACCTACTATTGAAATAGCTACAAATATTTCAGAGTATATAAAAGCTTATTTTTCAGGTGATTTTCAAACTGCTAGCGGTTTCCTTGTTCCTAAGGTAAAAGGTTAATATAAAATAGAACAATATTCTAAAAGGTTGGTTTTTAACATAAAATTAAAGTTATATATGTGTAGTTATGCACTTATATAATCTTAATGTACCTGTCATGGCTTGAGTACATATCAGTATAAGTTATGTAATTTTTTAAGTTTCATTAATATTTTGTATTAGTGATTAACATAAAATTTAGCCAAATAATTACTTTGAAACTTTATTTACATTTTGATATTCTTTTGAATTTATGGCGCGCCTTAAAGGACTCAAACCTTCAACCTTTTGATCCGAAGTCAAATGCTCTATTCAATTGAGCTAAAGGCGCATGTCAAAATTATAAATTATTATGTTTTTATTTTTTATTTAATAGATCTAAAATGTTGTTTTTAATTACATCAGCTTTTGTACCAAATACAGCATAAACTGATGTTTTAGATGGATGTATTACCCCTTGTGCACCTAGTGCAATCAACTCTTGATCTTTTACAATACTTGCATCCTTAACTTGAATTCTTAATTTTGTAATACATGCTGTAACATTGGTGATGTTATCTTTGCCACCATAAGCATCAATAATATTTAATGCTAAAATTTGATTATCATTTAATTTATCTAGATTGACATTTAACTTATTTGCATTATTATTAACTTTTTTGCTTTCATTTGCTGCAATCTTAGCTTGATAATCTTTCTTTGTAAATAAAGTAGTATTTCCACCTCGACCAGGAGTTTTAATATCCTTTTTAACAATAACTATTCAGAAACCAAAGAAATAAATTGGAACATATGCTAAACCAATAATTACTGCTTTTCAGCAATCAACCCTTGCACCTAAAACATCAGGTAAAACACCATAGATTGAGAAATCAATTAATCCAGCTGAGAATGATATACCCATGTTAGCATGTAAAATATTCATTAATCAAAATGAAATAGCACAAAATACTGCATGGAATCCTCAGAATAGTACAGGAGATAAGAATAAAAATGTAAATTCAATTGGTTCAGTAATACCTGTTAAAAATGAAGTTAGTGCAGCACCTAAAACAGCTGATAAAGCTAATTTACGATTTTGGCCTTTAGGTGCAGCTACAATCATAGCTGCAGCAGCTGCTGGTAAACCAAACATCATGAATGGATATTTACCTTGCATGTATTGTCCAGGATTTGCTGTTGAGAATCCTTCAATATTAACAAAGTCTTTCATATTAATTATGTGACTTGTTCCGCCAACTAATTGAATATTTAAACCAGAAAATTGATTAGCTATAGCTCAGCAATTTTGATCACCAACAATTATATGTAATGCATCTGCAGAAAGAATTCCTTTAGCCACACCAAATTCATATCATGTTGAATAATCCATTACATGTTTACCATTAATAACCATTTCACTATCTAAATTAATCTGCCCCCCAGCTGCAGTTTGTCAAAGTGGTATATAAAATGCATGATGCAAGCCAAATGGAACCAATGCTCTTTCAATATAACCAAATATTAGTGAATTAATACCATAAGGAGTTTCACTTGATACATCTCCAAATAAATATATTCCTTTACCAATTAAAGGCCAAATTAAACAAAAGATTAATGAGACAATAATCATTACTCCAAAAGTAATGATTGGAATAAATCTTACACCTGAAAAAAAGCCTAATGAAGTAGGCATTTTGATATTTTTAAATTTATTGTAAAGAATAGCAACTACTGATCCTACAACGATACCACCAAATACACTTGTTTGTAAAGAAGTAATACCAATATTACTTGTAAATATTGCAGTAAACTCCTGATCAGATAAGATGTAAAATAAGAATCGAACTTTACCATCATCTATTGGTGTAATAAATACTGTTTGCAATGCACAAAATATAATTCATCCAACTAGTGCCGATAGTCCCGATGATCCTGCATCATTAGTAAATGTTATGGCAATTGATACACAAAATAAAACTGGCAGATTGCTAAATATAGCATTACCAGGAATTTGTAATACTCTACCAATTATTAACATTGCTTCACTATTAGCATTATTAATGATGGCACTTCCAGCCCCTAAGAATAATCCAGCAATTGGTAACATGGCAATAGGTAACATTAAACCACGTGAAAGTTTAGCAATAAATTCCTTGATACCATCATTACCAGTTTTTTTTGATGGATTTATTTTTGCATATTTTTTTCATCTATTTCTTGGTTCAGAGTTAATATTTTGAATAGGATGTAAATCATATGATTTAATTATTTCATCTTTGGCATAAAATCTTTTTTGTGTATACATAACTATTTATTTGCGATTGCCTCAATACCAGGAAGTGGTGAACCTTCAATAAGTGCTAAAGAAGCACCACCACCAGTTGATACAAAACTAAAATCTGATTCCTTATAACCTAATTGTTTTATTGCTGCAGCTGAATCTCCACCACCAATTAATGTGTAGCAACCTTTGGTTGTTAATTCAGCTAATTTTTTAGCAATACTATTAGTTCCATTTTGATAATTTTTAAACTCAAAAACACCACATGGACCATTCCATACAACAGTTTTTGCATTATCTAAAGTTTCATTGAATAATTTAATTGTTTGATCTCCAATATCTAAACCTTCATAATCTTTAAAACCATCATGTGCATTTATTAATACACCTGGAGCATCTATAAATTCTTTACTACAGTATGCATCTTTAGTTAATACAATTTTATCTTTACCTTTTTCTAGCATTTGTGTTGCAAATTCATACATTTCAGATTCACAAATGCTTTTACCTATATCATATCCTTGTGCTGCTAAAAACGTATATGCCATACCACCACAAATAATAATCTTATCAACCTTAGGTAGCAAATTGTTAATTACTTTAATTTTATCACTTACCTTTGCTCCACCTAAAATAGCAATATATGGTTGTTTTGGGTTCTCAATAGCTTTACTAATAGAATTAATTTCTTTCTCAATTAAAAAACCAATGCATGAATCTTTAATGTTCTGAGCGATACCAGCATTTGATGCATGAGCACGGTGTGCTGTACCAAATGCATCATTAACAAAGCAATCACCTAGACTTGCTCAAAACTTAGCAAGTTCATTGTTGTTTTTTGATTCTAATTTAACAATTGTATTTTTATCATCAACATCATAGTATCTAGTGTTTTCTAGCAAAAGAATTTGACCAGGTTGTAATTGTTCAACTTTTTGCTTTATGATTGAATAATCTAACGATGGCTCAAAAATAACTTTATTGTTTATTAACAATTCCTGAAGCCTTTTGGCAACTGGAGCTAATGTTTTTTTATTTGATTTTATATCATCAATGGATTTAATTCTGCCTAAATGGCTTAAACCAATGATACAACAATTTCTATCCAATAAATACTTAATTGTTGGAATAGCAGCAACTATTCTTTTATCATTAAGTACAGCATTATCTTTGATAGGAACATTAAAATCAAATCTAACAATAACTTTTTTATTGTTTAAATCTAAATCTCTTAATGTTTTTTTATTTTCATACATACTTATTTCAAATTAGCAGTGTATAAAATTGTTCTTACTAATTGGTTAACATATGATGACTCATTGTCATATCATGCAAAAAGTTTGTACATCTTTTTACCATTCACATCAATCATCATTGTTAACTTTGGATCAAAGATTGAACCATGTGTTTCACTTATGATATCGCATGAAACAATTTCGTCACCATTGTAACCTAATGTTTCATTAGCAGCAGATTTCATTGCGCTATTGATTTGCTCTACTGTTGGAGCTTTAGCCAATTCAACTACTAGATCAACTATTGAACCTGTAATTGTAGGTACACGAACTGCTAATCCATGAAGTTTACCTTTTAATTTAGGTAAAACTAAACCAATAGCTTTAGCAGCACCTGTTGATGTTGGTACCATACTAATTGCTGCAGCACGTGCTCTTCTTAAATCCTTATGTGGAGCATCTTGTAAGCGTTGATCAGCTGTATAAGCATGAATTGTTGTCATCATACCTTTTACGATTCCAAATTTATCATCAAGAACTTTTACAATTGGTGCCAAACAATTTGTTGTACATGATGCACCTGAAATAATTCTGTCAGTTTTTTTAATTATTTTGTGGTTTACATTGTAAACAATGGTCGGAATACCATCACCCTTTGCTGGTGCAGAAATAATAACTTTTTTAGCTCCAGCTTTTAAATGCTTACTTGCATTTTCTTTATCTACAAAACGACCTGTTGATTCAACAACTAAATCAACTTTTAATTTTTTTCAAGGTAACAATGTAGGGTCTTTTTCAGCATACACTGGTATCTTTTTTGTCCCGATTATTATGTTATTCATAGCATCAGAAGAAATGTTTGCTTTGAATATCCCGTGTGCTGAATCATACTTTAAGAGATGAGCTAATGTTTTAGCATCTGTTAAATCATTTATAGCTACAATTTGGACATTCTTATTATTGTAAAGTTCTTTGAATACTAATCTTCCAATACGTCCAAAACCATTAATTGCAATTTTTATCATATTACTACCTACTATCCTTAATACTTATGTATTAATATTATATAGTAAAAGTAAGTTGGAAATTTTTTTTGAAAAATTAGCACTCTATGGTATAATGTGCTAAAAGGGAATATTTAGATCTATAAAGGAGTTAGCATGATTAATCCAGTATTAATAACAAGAGGAATAGTTGTTTTTCCTGACACTAAAAAGAAATTGATTGTTGGTCGTAAAAAATCAATAAATGCTATTATTGCTGCTAACAATAGTAATAAGCAAATTTACGTTTTTTCTCAAAAAGACCCTAAGGTTGATGAACCAAACTTAAACCAAATATATTGTAATGGTACACTATGTGAAATTGTTGAACTTAAAAAAATTAAAGATGACGAATATGATGTAGTTCTAAAAGGTTTAAACCGAGTTATTACAAGAAAATTTGTTGAAAAAAATGAATATATTATCACAGATGCTGAAATAATAAAAGAAGAAAAAGTTACTAATAAAAACATAAAGGACAAAATGAATCTTTTAATGAGTTTATTAGTTAAGTACTCAAAGCAACAACCTTCTCCAGGTTTAAAAAAATTATTAAGTTCTTCATATTCTCCAATTAAGTTAATCGACCAATTGGCTGATTTGATTCCTATGAGTTTTAAAAAAACTCAATCAATACTTGAACAAACTAATGTAATAAATCGAATCGAAATTATTTGTGGTGTAATTGCCAATCCTGAAGATGCTATAGGTATTGAAAATGAGATCAATAGCAAGATCAATCAAGATTTAAGCAAGCAACAAAAAGAATTTTATTTACGCCAAAAATTGGGAGCAATTAAAGAAGAACTAGGTCAAATTTCTTCAACAGAAAATGATATAAAAAATCTTAGAGACAAGGTGAACTCATCGCCATATCCAGAGAACATTAAAAAACGTGCACTTGAAGAAATTTCTCGTATGGAATCAACAATGAATCCACAAGAAAATTCAATAACACGAAGTTATCTTGATTGATTATTAAATCTTCCATATTGACAACAAACTCAAGATAAAAACAATATTACTAATGTAGAAAATTCATTAAATAAAACTCATTATGGTCTTGAAAAGGTTAAAGAACGTATCATTGAGTATTTAGCTGTCAAAGCTAAATCACCTAAATCTAAATCACCAATTATTTGTTTGGTTGGTCCTCCTGGAGTTGGTAAATCAACATTAGCAAAATCTATTGCCGATGCTATTGGTAAAAAATTTATTAAGATATCTCTTGGTGGTGTTCATGATGAATCTGAAATCAGGGGACATAGAAAAACTTATTTAGGTTCAATGCCAGGAAGAATTATTAAAGGCATGAAGAATGCTGAAGTAGTTAACCCATTATTCTTATTAGATGAACTTGATAAGATGACTAATGATAATTTGCATGGTGATCCTGCAAGTGCATTACTTGAGGTATTGGATCCTGAACAAAATACAAGTTTCATGGACAATTACATTGAAGAACCATATGATTTATCAAAAGTAATGTTTGTAGCTACTGCTAACTATGTAGAACAAATTCCTGAACCATTATATGATCGTTTAGAAATAATTGAATTGACATCATATACTGAAAAAGAGAAATTGCAAATAGCTAAGAATTATTCAATTCCTAAAATTTTTAAACAAACAAGTTTAACAGATAGCGAATTAAAGTTTAAAGATGATGCTATTTTGTACATTATTAATCGATACACAAAAGAAGCCGGAGTTCGTGAACTTGAGCGTTTAATTAATAAAATTGCCCGTAAATTTATCGTTAGACAATTACATAAAGAAATTAAAACCCAAGTTATTGACATTGAAGCTGTAAGAAAGTATCTTGATAAAGAGATTTACGAATATAATGTTCGTGAAAAAGAAAGCATTCCAGGTATTGTTAATGGTATGGCTTACACATCAGCAGGTGGTGATTTACTACCAATTGAGGTAACTTGTTTTGATGGTAAAGGTCAAATTATAATCACAGGTAATTTGAAAGAAACAATGAAGGAATCTGCAACAGTTGCTATTGGTTATGTAAAAGCTAATGCAGACAAATATGGATTAAAAAATTTCAATTTTAAAAATAAGGATATCCATATCCACGTTCCTCAAGGTGGAGTTCCTAAAGATGGTCCAAGTGCTGGAGTAACATTAACAACTGCAATTATTTCCTCATTAACAAAACATAGTGTTCCATCCCATATTGCTATGACGGGTGAAATCACTTTACGAGGTAAAGTGTTAATAATTGGTGGAATTAAAGAAAAAGTTATTTCTGCATTTAGAGGTGGAGTAAATGAAATATTTATTCCTAAGTCAGATGAGCGATTTTTAAAAGATGTTCCTGAGGAAGTAAGAAGCAAAATTAAATTTCATTTAGTTGAACAATATAGTGAAATTTACAACACGATTTTCAAAAAATAAATTTTAAATTACTTAATAAGATTCCTATCTCTTTTAGAGATAGGTTTTCATTTTTATGTGTTTAATATATTAAAAAATGTATTATATTTAAGTATGAATAGTCGTCAAGTTATTACAAGCTTGAATTTTCAACCATTTCAATTGAAGCCACAAATTTTTTCAATTGTAGTGGTTTTGGCTATCTTACTGATTGCTTTTATAGTTTATTATGTAAAGCTAAAAAAAATACAACCAAATAAAGCACCTAGTGGCTATGTATTAACTATCCAAGTGTATGTTTCATACATTAGAGGGTTAGTTGTTGATATCCTTGGTCCTGAATTTGAAAAAATAACTCCTTATTTTTTGTATTTATCTTCTTACATTCTATTATCTAACATCGTTGGCATTTTTGGACTTACAGATCCTACAACATCATTAACAGTGACACTTTCAATGGGTTTTGTAATGTTCATTGGTTGCTTTGTTATTGGATTTAAATATCAAAAATTAAGTTGACTAAAGAAATTTACATATTGTATTAAAGTTAAAGGAAAACAAATTCCGATAATGATTAATCCATTTGAAATTTCTTCACAAATTACACCATTGATTTCAATCTCATTTCGTCTATGAGGAAATATTTTTGCTGGTAGCTTAATTATTGGTCTATGATTCTACTTTACTGCTTATATCTCAAAAAGCATCCCTATTATTGGTATGTTTAACTTACTAGGTGGATTATCATCTGTACCATTACATATGTATTTTGATTTGTTATGTGGTATTGTGCAAACATTGGTATTTACTTTATTAACCATAGTATATTGAACTTTAGAAAAAGGATTTTCACATGAAGAAAATCTCGAAAAAGTTAATAAAGTTGCAGTAGTAAATAATATAAAAGCTAGATAATTTAAAAGGAGAAAAAATATGGATAGTGGAGTTCTAAATAACTTGTTTTCAGCGATAGCCCAATTGGGAGAATCATCAGATCGCTTTGGTGCATTTATTGGTGCGGGAATAGCAATGATAGGTGCATTAGGTACAGGTATTGGACAAGGTTATGCTGCTGGTAGAGCTGCTGAAGCTGTAGCAAGAAATCCAGAAGCAGAATCAAAAATCCGTACAATGATGATTGTTGGATGTGCGATCGCTGAAACTGCATCTATTTATTCATTAATCATTGCAATATTATTAATCTTTGTTGCTTAATTTAAATGAAAAAAGTTGCTAAGGCATTATCATCTTTTAGTTTATGTTTATTGGTAATATTACCAATAATTTTTTCTACTAGTTGTGCTCCAATAAATAAAGAAGATATAATAAGTGATTTGTTTCCAAATCTATGGGTATTTTTAACTCATGTATTTGCTGCAATAATTTTATTGATTGTATGTATCTATATTGTTTGAAAGCCAACAAAGACAAATTTAGCAAAAAGGCAAGAATACATTCAAAATGAAATTAATAAAGCAGAAGAAATTAGAAAAGATGCTTTAAAACAATTAAATGTTGCTGAACAAACTAAAATTGATGCATTTGAAAATGCAAAAAAAATTATTGATGATGCTAATAAACAGGCATATCAAAATAAACTCGAAATTGAGCAACAAGCAATTAACAATTCTGAAAAAGTAAGATTACAAGCTGAAAGTGATGCAAAGAAAATTAAAACAAAAATTGAGCAAACAATGAATCAACAAATTGTTGACATTGCTTTAGCTGCATCAAGTTCCTTATTAAAATCAAAAGTTTCCAAAAAAGACTCTGAAGACTTTATTAATGATTTTATATCTACTTTAAATAAAAATAAAGCTAAAGGTAGGAAGTAAATATGTCTAATAATTCAATGAATGTTTACTCATCTTATTCAATAGTTTTATATGAATATGCAAAAGCAGACAAGAATATTAAAAAATACTTTCAGCAAGCCAAATTACTATTAAACCTTTTATCAGCTCAAAAACATTATTTACACAATTTTTTGGCAAACTATAGTATTAATAAAACGCAACGTAAACAAATTATTGATTTAATTGCTCGTAATATGTTAACGAAAAAGTTCAAATATTTTTTATACACAATTATTGACTTTAATCGTTGTAAATTAATAATTAAGATATTACAAAAATTTTTAGATCTATGTGCTAATGATCTCAAAATAAAAAATGTTAAAGTGTTTTCAGCTTTTGAATTGAACCAAAAGTTGCGTGAAAAATTAAAAAAAGCTCTTGAGAAATATTGCAAAACCAAATTAGATATTGACTATCATATTGATGAAAATTTAATTGGTGGTATTAAAGTTCAAACAAATTTTGGATCAATTGATAATTCTTATCAATCTAAATTAAAAAATTTAAAAGAAACATTAACATGACAATATCAAAACAATAACAAATAAGCATGGAGACACAATGGCAAAAAACATTAGTAATTTAACAAATGCTATAAAAGCAAGAATACAGAAATATTCTAATGATGCAATAATAAGTGAGGAAGGAAAAGTAATTTCCGTTGGTGATGGAATTGTTATTGTTTCTGGATTAAATAATGTAATGCTTAATGAGATGGTTAAGTTTGAAAATGGTAGCTATGGTATGGCACTTAATCTTGAAGAAGATGATACTGGTATAGTCATGTTAGGCAATTATGAAAACATTGCAGAGAATAGTATTGTTAAGCGTACACGTAAAGTTGTTTCAATCGGTGTTGGTGATGCCCTAAGCGGAAGGATAATCGATTCACTTGGTGAACCAATTGATGGTAAGGGTCCAATTAAATATGACCGCTTTGAACCAATAGACACTATTGCTCCTGGTGTTATGGAACGTCAAAGTGTTAACCAACCACTTGAGACAGGAATTTTAGCTATTGATTCAATGTTTCCAATAGGAAAAGGACAAAGAGAATTAATCATTGGTGATCGCCAAACCGGTAAAACAAGTATAGGTATTGACACTATTATTAATCAAAAAGGTAAAAATGTACATTGTGTTTATGTTGCTATTGGACAAAAGAATTCATCTATTGTGCAAGTAGTATCAACATTAGCTACATATGGAGCATTAAGTTATACAACAATTATTTCTGCTACAGCAAGTGACATTCCTGCACTTAAATATATTGCACCATTTAGCGGTATGACTATTGCTGAATATTGGATGAAAAAAGGTGAAGATGTTTTAATAATTTTTGATGATTTAACAAAACACGCAGTAAGTTATCGAACAATTTCATTGTTATTACGTCGCCCTCCTGGCCGTGAAGCTTATCCAGGTGACATTTTTTATTTACATTCACGTTTACTTGAGCGTGCAGGTAAATTAAATAAAAAAAATGGGAATGGAAGTATTACTGCATTACCTATAATTGAAACTCAAGCTGGTGATATTTCAGCATATATTCCAACTAATGTAATTTCTATTACTGATGGACAATTATTTATGGTTACCTCATTATTTAATGAGGGTCAAAGACCAGCAATTAGTGTTGGCTTATCTGTATCTCGTGTTGGTTCTGCTGCTCAAATTAATGCAATTAAACAAGCAGCTGGAAGTTTAAAACTAGATCTCGCACAATATGAAGAACTTTCTGCATTTAGTCAATTTGGTAGTGAATTAGATAAAAATACAAAAGACACATTAGAACATGGTAAAAGAATTATGGCAATGATTAAACAACCATTATGTAAACCTATTGATCAAATTGATCAAGCAATTATTTTGCTTTGCATAAAATATCGATTAATTAAATGGATTCCTGTTGATTTAATCTCTCAATTCATTAATACATTAATTATCAACTTCAAAAAATCAGAATTAAGAAAAAAACTTACTAAAGAGAAGAAATTTGATGAAAAATTGTCAAATGGATTTATTAAGGAAATTAAAAAACAGATTTTAGGATTTATCAATGGAATCAAGGATTATGATTTTAAAAAATATGGTTCTATAGAAGAATTTGCAGAACTAAAAACTAAATAAGTATGTCTTCATTAAGTAAAATTAGAAAACAAATTGTATCAATTAAAAAAACTTCAAAGATTACACAAGCTATGAAGTTGGTTTCAACTATTAAAATGCAACACCAAAAAAATTGTTTTTTTGATATTACAAAATTTATGGATTCTTTGTACAATTTATTGCATGATTTGGCTATAAGATCTAAATATGAAAACATATTTAGTAACGAAACTAGCTCTAATAAAAAACTATACATTTTAATTACTTCATCATTAGGTCTTTGCGGATCTTTTAATATTAATGTATGCAAACATTTATTAGGTGTTTTAAATAATGATGATGACATCTATGTTATCGGTACACAAGGATTGAGCTATTTAAGAAATCATGGATATATTAAACAAATTAAGTCAACATTTGTTTTTGATTCATTAAATTTAGATTATTTGGATTTGTTTTATATTAATCAATCAGCTATTGATAAATTTAAAAATGGAGTTTATTCTGAAATCCATATTGTGTATACAAAATATGTAAATTCTTTAAATTTTGTTCCTGTTGATTTAAAAGTTCTACCAATTAAACGATCATTATTTAGCGAAAAATATGTTGATGAAAGCAACATAAGTGTACTTAATAATAAAGGTAAAATCATTGAACTTGAATCGAAAAGATCTGAAATTATTAAGTCTTTAATTCCATTCTTTTTTGGTTCATTGCTCTTTTCATGTATGGTTGAATCACAGCTATGTGAACACACATCGAGAAGAAATGCCATGGAAGCTGCAACGGATAATGCCAATGAATTAATTGATAAATTAAAAAATACATATAACCAAGAGCGTCAAAATAAGATTACACAAGAAATTACAGAAATTATTGCAGGAGCAAGTGAATAAGGACAAATATATGAAAATTAAAAAAAATAGAAAAACTAAAGTTAATAACAAAAATAATGATAATGGTTGAATTGTTGAAATAATTGGACCAGTAGTTAATGTTCAATTCCCACACAATAATTTGCCACAAATTTATGATGCTTTAAAAATTGAAATTGCTAAAAATAAGTTTCTTGTACTTGAAGTAGAGCAAATTTCTGGTGATGATGTTGTTAAATGTATTTCTATGGGCTCAACTGATGGATTAAAACGTTTACAACCAGTAATTCAAACTCATCAACCAATTCTAGCTCCTGTTGGTGAAGGTGTACTTGGAAGAATGTTCAATGTTATTGGGGAACCTATCGATGATAAACCAATACCAACAAGCAAAATTTCATATGCACCTATTTATGCACCAGCTCCTAATTTTGCTGAACAATCAACTGAAGTTGAAACATTAGAAACTGGTATTAAAATCATTGATCTATTAATTCCTTATATGAAAGGTGGTAAAATTGGATTGTTTGGTGGCGCAGGAGTTGGTAAAACTGTTCTTGTGCAAGAATTAATTCATAATATTGCTACAAACCACAATGGTCTAAGTGTTTTTGCTGGTGTTGGTGAAAGAACTCGTGAAGGAAATGACTTATACCATGAAATGGTAGAGAGTGGTGTTATTAATAAAACAGCATTAGTATTTGGTCAAATGAATGAATCTCCTGGTGCAAGAATGCGTGTTGGATTAACAGCCTTAACTATGGCAGAATATTTCCGCGATCAAAAGAAACAAGATGTATTATTGTTTATTGACAACATTTATCGATTTACCCAGGCAGGTAGTGAAATTTCAGCATTATTGGGACGCATGCCATCAGCAGTAGGTTATCAACCAACACTTGATTATGAAATGGGTCAATTACAAGAGAGAATTACATCTACAAAAAATGGATCTATCACTTCTGTACAGGCTATTTATGTTCCAGCTGATGACTTAACAGATCCTGCTCCTGCTACAACATTTTCACATCTTGATGCAAAAACTGTTCTTGACCGTAAAATTGCATCATTAGGTATCTATCCTGCAATTAATCCGCTTGAATCAAGTTCAAGATTATTAGACCCAAACATTGTTGGTATCGAACATTACAAAGTTGCTCGAGCTGTTCAAGAAATATTACAAAAATTTGATGAATTACAAGACATTATTTCTATTCTTGGCATTGACGAATTAAGTGAACAAGACAAAATTATTGTTAACCGTGCTCGTAAAATTCGTAACTTTTTATCACAACCATTCCACGTGGCTGAAAAATTTAGTGGATATAATGGAGCATATGTAAAATTAAAAGATACTATTCGCTCATTTAAAGAGATTATTGATGGTAAATGCGATAATATTCCTGAACAATATTTTCTATATGCATCATCAATTGATGAAGTAAAACAAAGAATGAAGGTTAAAAAATAATGCTTGGAAAAACTTTTCATTTAGTTGTTAATACACCAACCGGTATCTTATTTGAAGATGATATTATTCAAGCAGAAATTTGTTCATCTAAAGGATATTATGTTTTGTTAGTTAACCATGCACCTATTATTGGTGCAATGCGTACTAGTGTTTTGTATATTAGAGATCAAAAAAATAATCGCATACAAACAATAGTAAATGAAGGAGTTTTTCATTTCAATGAAAACGTCCTAAATATTTTTACGGATTTCTTCTGCTTCAACAACCATGATAAAGTGAATATTCTTAAAATTAGACAAGAGCAAATTGAAAAAGTATTAAAATCGAAATATGCTAATGAAAAAGAGTATGATCATATAATGAACAAATTAAAAGAAAACATACTACAATTAAAAAAATTTGCAAAAGTCTAACCTTTTGATAATTTTTGCTCATTTTATCAACATTACTCTATTTTGGAATATAATATAAACAAAAATGTGTGAGGAGTGATTTTAGCAAGATGAGCAAGTTAGCAAAATGAATTATCTTAACAATTATTGTAATAGCGACTGCGTTGATTTTTTGAGCTTTTAATGCAGTGTTTCATCATATAGCAACATTTATTATTATGTGAATTGTAACATTCTTATCTATTATTGCAGAAATTGTAGGCACTATTATAATTTGAAAAAATAAATATGTCATAGATATAACCACATCAAGTAATTCAGAATTAACAATTAGTGAAGCAAAAAAACGAAAAATACAAGAATTAATTAAAAAAATAGAAAAATTATCGTAAAATTAAATTACTATTTTAAGTATTTTAATTTTACTTTTGAGATTTATTTTTTGAGTTAAGCCACAAAATGCGAACTATATTTCAAAAACTGAGTATCTTTTACTGCAAATCATCTTCAAAATCTACTTATTTTTAAGGCTTAATTCTCAAATAATCTTTTTTATTTGTATGACACTTTGTGGGGGTTATACCTACAAACCTAAATACCACACATTAGTTTACTCACCCATTAAAAATTTAATTGATTTAATTTAACACCAATTATCATTTTTAAAACTATACTTAATAAATATATGAAAAATGTAGATAAAAAAGTTATTATTGTCATAAATGCAGGAAGTTCATCTATTAAATACAAAATATTTAAGAAAAGTAATGATGAAGTTATTGCTTCAGGTCAAATTGAAAAAATAGGAAATCCACAATCAATATTTGTATTAAAATACGGTCAAAAAAAGATATCACAAAATTTACCTATTCCAAACCATAAAGAAGGAATCCAGAAAATTCTTAATGAATTGAAAAATAATAAAATTATCGTTAATACAAAAGATATTTATGCAATTGGCCATCGTGTAGTTATGGGTGGTATTTCATTCAATAAATCAACTATATGAACCCCTATAGTAAAGAAACATGTAGTTGATTTCTTTTCAATAGCACCATTACATAACCCACCTGAAGTTCAAACAATAGATGTTTTTGAAAAAATATTACCAAACGTTAAAAATGTATGTGTTTTTGACACATCTTTTCATAGAACAATTCCTACTTTTAATCATTACCCATTAGATCAAAAAGTAGTTAAAAAATACAAAATATATAAATACGGAATGCATGGTACAAGTTATCGTTTTGTCACTGAAAAAATGAAAACAGTTTTGAAAAAGAAAAACATAAACTTAATTATTTGCCATTTAGGTAATGGTGCAAGTATTTGTGAAGTAGTGAATAGCAAATCATTAAATACTACAATGGGTTTATCACCATTAGAAGGATTAATGATGGGTACACGTTCTGGTGATATTGACCCAAGTATAGTTACTTATTTAATCCGTCAAGGTTATTCGGTTGATAAGGTTGATAACTTATTAAATAAAGAATCTGGTTTTAAAGGTATGACTGGTTATAATGATTGCCGTGATGTTGAAGATAAAGCATCAAAGGGAAATAAAAATGCTATTCTTGCCTTAAATATGTTTATTTCTCGAATTGTTAAATATGTAACAACCTATGCTAATGAAATATTAGTTCATGGCAAAATTGATGGTATTGTATTTACTGCTGGTATTGGTGAAAATTCTAAATTCATAATTAAGAAAATTGTTGAAAGATTACCAATTTTAAATTTGAAATTAAATGAAAAGAAATTGAATGAACAATATTCAGATTGAAAATTAATTTCTGATCCTAAATCAAAGATCAAAATGTATCAAGTTCACACTAATGAAGAATTAATGATTGAGCAAGATGTAAAAAAGTTAGTAAAATAGCACTTATTTTTTAAGTAATTTATTAATATCTTCAGCAATAATTTTGGCATTATCACCAAAAATTAAAATTACAGAATTATTAGATTTTGTTATTCCTTTAATTTCATATTTCTTTTGTAAATTTGAATTAATTAAATTAACATTTTTTAAAACTATTTTAATGCTTGATAATGTTGCTGAAACATTTTCAATGTTTTCAATGCCGCCAAGGTCTTTAACAAAATCGTTGATATTAAATTTATATTTCTTTGAATAAGTTAATTCAGTATTTTTTGTATTAGCAATTTTTTTTGCTTTACAATATAAAACAATTTCAAACATTCCTAAGGTAATAATGTCTAATAAAATTCGTATAAAAATATTCATAGTTAATTTTTAATTATAGTATAGTTATATCTATGAAG
>ONDN01000045.1 GCA_900316595.1 uncultured Mycoplasmataceae bacterium
TTAGTTTTTATTAAGTTAGATAAATTCTTAGTATAAGACCAAATTGTTGTGATCATATTTGGGAAATCCAAGTCATTTTTAATTGCATTTACAAATAATTCAGGAAGTTTAGATTTATTATTATGTTTAAAATTATTTTTATTTGCATATAAATTAATTAATGCATTATTAATAGACTTAAATATTTTTGAAATCTCATTCTTTGAAATTTCTAGATTTTCAAAAGAAAAGTTTAATGGACTTGTATATTGAGTTTGAAAAAAGAATCATCTAATTGTATTGGCATCGTATTTAGCTAATATATCTTTAGCTAATACAAAGTTATTTAATGATTTAGACATTTTCTTATTATCAACATTTATATGTCCAATATGCATTCAACATTTTGCTAGACCAATATTATTTAATGCAATATTTTGTGCATTTTCATTTTCATGATGTGGGAATTTTAAATCGACTCCACCACCATGAATAACTGTTTGTTTACCTATATATTTATTAATTAGGTGCACACATTCAGTGTGTCAGCCTGGTCTTCCATGTTTATTTCATGGAGATTTTCATCCTAAGCCAATGTCCGTTTGTTTTCAAAGTGCAAAGTCTAATGGATATTTTTTCTTATTATCATTTTCTTTTCTTACACCTTCAAGAAGCATATCAATTTTTTGATGTGATATAGATCCATAACCATTTATTGATTTAATATCAAAATAAACATCACCATCAACAACATATGCATGTTTTTTATCAATTAGTTGTTTGATAAAATCAATAATTCCTTCAACATTTTCAGAAACTTTTGGTAATAGGTCTATATGTGATACATTTAACTGATCAATTATTTTTAAGTATTCTTGATAATAATGTTTTGATATTTCATCTTCTGGTCGATTTAATTCAATACTACGATTGATTATCTTGTCATCAATATCAGTGATATTATGAACATAAAAAACATTCTGATTAATGTGTTTCAAGTAGCGATAAAGAACATCAAAAGTAACTAAAGGTCTTACATTACCAATATGAACATCATTATAAACAGTGGGACCACAATTGTATATTGAGATTTTATCCTGATCAATATTGATATATTCATTTGTTGAAGAATCTTTAATTTTTAACATAATTATTTCTTTCAAATATTATCATATATTAATTTAATGCCTAGTTTTTGTGCTTTTTCAAGTTTTGAACCACCATTTTCACCAACAATTAAATAGTCAGTAGATTTATTAACTGAATTGGTTACATTAGCATCATATTTTTGAATTAATAGTTCTCTAATTTCATCTCGCGGAATATCGAAACTACCAGTTATGCAAAAACTCTTTTGATAATATTCACTATTTTTGTTTTCATCAGTTACATTAGTTTTAGATATGTAATTAGTATTTACACCAAATTTCTTTAAACTTTCTATTAATTTTAAATTATTTTCATTATGAAATCAATCATAGATTGATGTTGATACAACATCTCCAATGTCTTTTAATGCAACTAATTCTTCTTTTGAAGCATTAGCTAATGAATAAATATTCTTAAAGTGTTTAGCTAAGAATGTTGCAGAAATTAAACCGACATCTCTTATTCCTAAACCAAATATTAATCTTTCCAATGAGTTATTTTTAGAATTTTGAATTGAATCATTAATTTTATTGAATACTTTAAACTTATTGTTAAGAATCGTAGTAATGATTTCTTCACGGTGGTTATTTAAGTTATAAATATCTTCTATACATTTAATATATCCCAAGTTAAAGTATTTAGTAATTGTTTTATCACTTAAACCTTCAATGTTCATTGCATCTTTAGAACAAAAATGAATAATTGATTGAATAGATCTTGCAGGACATGAAGTGTTTACACAATATTGGTCTACTTCACCTTCAATTTTTTCAAGTTTTGAATTACATACTGGGCAAACAGTAGCTGGGATGAATTGTTTTGATGAATTCTTTCTTTTTTCTAAAACAACTTCTTTGACATACGGAATAATTTCTGCAGCTTTAAATATTTTAACAGTATCACCAACTCTTATATCTTTAGATAAGATATATTCTGCATTGTTTAATGTAGCAGCAGAAACTATAGAACCTGATAATTCTACTGGTTTTAAATTTGCTACATAAGTAATTTTTCCTGTTCTTCCAACATTTGTTTGAATTGAGAGAATTTCTGTTTCTACTTCTTGTGGAATGAATTTATAAGCAATTGCTCAGTGTGGGAATTTTGATGTAGTTCCTAGTTTATCGTAATAGGTAATTAGATTTTCTTTTAATACAGCACCATCAATTGGATACTCTAAACTATATTGATTTTCTTCCAATCATTTGATTTTTTCATAAGCTTCATCAATATTCCTACATTTAACAGTTTCTTTTGCAGTATGAAAACCATATTCTTTTAATTTTTCAATTACCTGACTTTGTTTTGTTATGTTTAAACGTTTAATATCATCAAAGTTAGGAATATAATAGGCAATCATTTGTAAATTACGTTGTTTAACAAGATCAGGGTTTAGTCTTCTTAATGTTCCACTTGCAGCATTTCTTGGATTTGCAAATTTATTTTTATCTTCTTTAATTGAATCATTAATAAGTTTGAATTGCTTATGAGAAATATAAATTTCACCCCGAACTTCAAAACGATCAAAATCATTATCAATTGTTTGTGGTATTGATTTAATCATTTTAATATTTGTTGTAACGTCTTCACCGGTTTTACCATCACCCCTAGTGATTCCTTTAAATAATTTTCCTTTTTGATAAATCAAAGAAATACTTAAGCCATCAAGTTTAGGCTCAACATAGTATTCAACATCTTGTTTATCACAAAAATTTAATAATTTTTTTATAGTTTCATCAAAATGCTTTAACTCGTTAAGATTAAATGCATTTGATAATGACAACATTGGTAATATATGATTAATTTTCTTAAATTTATTATCAATTATTCCACCAACAGTACTTGTAGGTGATGATTTAGAATAAAATTCTGGAAATGCTTTTTCAAGAGCATTTAATTCCTTTAAAGATAAATCATATGTTGTATCTGATACAGTGGGTTTTTCCAAACCATAGTATTCATATTCTCATTGACGAAGTTTTTTACGCAAGAAATTTATTCTTTGTCTAATAATAGCCTTTTCATTTATATTCTTTTCTTTGTGAGCACAGACATTACATATTAGTTTAAATGAATCTATATCATTCAAATATTCTCTAAAATCAAATCCATCGCTTTTAATTTGATCAACCTTTGATAATTGGTTATCAATATTTGATTTGTAATGGTTTATTAATATGTTTAAAAATTGTTTATTTTGATTCAAATTACTTTCATCAATAAGTGATAAATATGATTTAATATCAAAATTAAAATCATTTCTAACTATCTTATCTTGGAAAAATTTAATATCATTCATTTTTAATATTTTGTTTTATTTTTAATTGCTTGTGATAATGTTTCGTTGTCTGCATAATTTAATGCAGAATTAATTGGCAAACCAACTGCTAATCGATAAAATGATGCATTATGTAAAATTTCTTTGATTATGTTTTTTAGAAAAAAAGCAGTAGCTTCACCATTAGGAGTTCAATTTGTTGCAAAAATAATTTCTTTAAATTGTTTTTTCTTTAATTGTTCAATTAATTTTTTAACAATATCTTTATTTAAACCATTGTTTTTTTTGACATTAATTTCCTCATGTAAAACAAAGTATAGTCCACTATATGTATTTGTATTTTCTATTTTTTGCAAATCTTCTGATGAAGAAACAATACACAACTTATCTTGCTCTCTTAAATCATTAGCACAAATATCACATATTTCATTTAATGAAATATTTTGACATTCTTTGCAAAAGTGTAATGATTGTCTTAATTTTGTTATTTGTTCAGATAATTCATTTATGAATTCATCTTTTTGGTTTATTAAAAAATAGCAAATCTTTTCTGCTTGTTTTTGACTGATGCTAGGAAAAGATTTCAATAATTGAATTAATTGATTGAACTCATTAAATTCACTCATGATTAGAACATTCCACTACCAGATGGAGCTATTTCTTCTTTTTGTTCATTAACTAAAGCTATAGCATTATTAATAGCTTCTGTAATCATTTCTTGCAATGTAATTGTATCTTCTGGGTCAACTAATGTTTTATTAATTGTTAAGTTAATAATCTTTAGACCACCAGTTAATTTAACAATAATAGAACCATTTGAATAATCATATTCAAACTCTCTCTTATTAAATTCATCAAGTTTTTTTTGCATTATCTTAGCTTGTTGCATCAAGTTATTAAAGTTCATAATTTCTCTTTGATTTAGGATACATTATATTTTAGTATAAAATATAATAAGTAAATCATATTTGATATGGAAAAACATGAAATTTTCTTTCAAGAAGAATTGGATAGAATTCAAGAATTAATTGATGCTAAAAATTATGCTAAAGCATTAGAAAAAATTAAAGATGTAAAGAAAAACCGTTTTTGAACAATGAAACAAAATGACATTCTTGATCAACTTGATAGTGTAGTTACAAGAATGTACACAAAGAGTATTAATAATGAAAATATTAACAAAATGACAAAAAAAGAAATTTTAAATGAAGCATTAGTTAAAAACAAACTTAATTTAGGCTTGATTGATGCACTTGTTAATAGATTTGCAGATAAAATTGATAAAAACGATATTGACTTATATATAGAAACTTGATTGAATAGCAAAACTATTAATAATGTTGATAAATATTATGTTTTAGCTGCATTAAAAACAATTGATAAATTTGCTAAAACTAAGTTAAAAGTTTATAA
>ONDN01000007.1 GCA_900316595.1 uncultured Mycoplasmataceae bacterium
CATAGTTTAAATGATGTATTTCAAGCAATAAAATTACTTAGAAAAAACAATATTAAAAACATGAGTTTAGATTTTATTTATGGGTATAAATTAATGAGCCTAAAAGATATCCAAAATGACATTAATTTTGTTATTAATAACAAAATACCTCATGTTTCATTTTATAGCCTTGAGTTAAAAAACAATTCCGTATTAGCAAAACAACATTACAAAAATGAAGAGTTAAAAATTGAAGAACAATTTGATTACATTATTAAAAAAATGAAAGCTAATAAATTTATACGTTATGAAGTAAGCAATTGATGTATCAATAATAATTATCAATCAAAACATAATTTATGTTATTGAAATACTGATGATTGAAAAGGCATTGGGCTAGGTGCTTATGGGCTTGAAAATATGAATTATTATCACTATGTTGGTGATACCAAAAAAATTAATAAAATAGTTCAACATTATACTCCACATGAGTACTATTTTCAAGTTTTAATGATGGGGCTAAGATTAGCCAAAGGACTTAATCTAAAAAACAAGTTACATGCAAATGCATTTAATTATTTTAAAAACAAAATAGATTCTAATTTAATAATGGTAAAAAACAACCATGTTATTGCTAGAAACATCAATCAAATTGATGAAATTCTTATTTCTATAATATAGTCACTATGAAATTTAAAAAAATTTCAACTTTATCATTATGATTAATCCCCATAGCTTATATTCCAACAAGTTGTAAAGTTGGGAACAATCAGTTAACTAATGTTATTAATATCGTTAAAAATAATTATGAATCTCCAAATACTAATCTTGGTGAAGTTAATTCATTAGATGAAGCTAAAGAAATATTCATTAAAAAATTACTAGATAGTAGTGAAACAAGATTGGAAGAGGTTCTATTTGACTTATTTAATTTCTTGGGTGCAGATGGATTTGGAATTGAATATGATAATAAAAAATTACAAATTTTACCTAACAGTGATAATTTTATCAAATTATATAACAACAAAAAATGTGTAATAGACACACAATATAATTATAGATTCGAATCAAATACCGATTTAAAATACTTTAGCTTCATCTTTCAAGGCTATTTAAACATCCAAATGGTTGATGATTTATCTGGAAATGATATCAATCTAAAAAGGGGAGATAAAATTCAATTTTTTTATGACATTGAATCATGAATAAAAGTTGAAATTGTTGATGTTGAACAAAGTGAACAAAATCAAGATCTTATTCCCAAAGTGCAATATTCATATACAGAATCTAATGATATTAAACGAATGTTTGGTTTCATTAAATTAATGACTTCAAGTGAAAATTATTATCCTGATTTTGCCATTTGTAATATTGATGATGTTAATTTCACAAGTAATAAGCATCACATTCTTAAATGTAGTTTAAAATAGTTATCACATCAAAATTCATAATTGCAAATCTTTTTTAAGTTAGTTGCATTTTAATTAGTTTTCATATAATTAAATATTATTATGGCAAAGAGATTTCATAAAAATTTAATTTTATCAAGCTTATTATTAGGAACTGGTGTTGTTGGTGCTTTACAATCAACTTCATGCAGTTGTTCAAATAAAAAAATTAAACCTTCAATTAGCTTGAATGACAATAATTTTAATAAAGCAAATAGTGATGGAATAGCATCATTTAATTTTATAAGTAATTTTAAACCAACAAATGGTTTGTTTAACTTCAAGTTGTTAAATTATGATGAAAATGCTATTTCTTTAAAACAAACTTCATCTACTGTTACTAAATATGAGTCACAATATAACTTTGCAGTTGTATTAAAAATTAATAAGAATTATGACAACCCTATTAAATTTGATTTAGAAATTACCGGCGATTATAACGGTAGTCATTTTACACAAACTTTTGATCAATTAACTGTTATTAGAGATATTGATCCTGAGATTCCTGAAAAAGAACCAAGATCCACCACAAGGGAATCTTTATTTGACGAAAATAAAATAGCAGAATTTACATTTAATTTTGTTACTCAAACAGATAATAAAACAGCAAAATTTGAGTTGTATGATAATGATGAATTATCACTTATAGATAATGGTATTGTTAACATAGATGATACAACTTATAAAGGCATATTGAAAGTTAAGTTAAATTCTGAACAAATTAGCGATGAGTCTGAATATCTATTCAATCTTAAAATTTCTTTCCAAGCTAATGGCTTAGCTTATAGTTATACCTATCAAGGTTTCAAATGTATTTATAAAATTGATAAGATTAATTTTATTTCAAATAACATCATTAGTGAAATTACAAGTATTAATGATTCAATAGATTATAAATTTAGTTTCTTGCACAATCCAAGTGATGGAATATGTAACGTTTCAGTTACTAGTGCAAATAATGTTGTAGGCTTTGTAAATACTGGAACAACTAGTTCCATAATAGATATAGATTCTGAAAGTAGATTATGTGAATTCTCATTAAAATTATTAACAAGCATAGATGTACAAGATAAATATTTTGTTGACATACCTTTTAATTTGAATTTTAAATTTAACAGTAGTATTTTTGCCGAAGAGAAAGCTATTGACTTTCCTCAACAATTGGTTATCCGTTTAATTAATCCAAGTGCATTGCTTAAATATAATGGTGAAAAAACTATTAATATAGCTAATTATGATCAAACCCCTATTGAATATGGTGAATTTAAATTAAATTCAGAATTAACATTTGACACCAGCTATGAACAACCAATTCTTATAGATAATTATGAAGTAATAAATGGAAAAAAAGAATACATTCAATCATTATCATTTATTAAAACAACAGAGGATTCATGTAAACTCATTGTATCATTAAATAGTAATTTGCTTCAGGATGATGGGGTAGAATCATTTACTTTTACAATTAACACAACTGTCTATGCCCGTGATAAGAATGAACAGCAAAT
Organism: uncultured Mycoplasmataceae bacterium; assembly: GCA_900316595.1. GTDB lineage: Bacteria > Bacillota_I > Bacilli_A > Mycoplasmatales > Mycoplasmoidaceae > Malacoplasma_A. The sequence continues at coordinate 2,936 of ONDN01000007.1, forward strand.
TAGTGGACATGTTGTATTTGAAGGATTTAAAGTTAAGATAGATACTATTAAAGAAATTCCTCAGGAACTATTGCAAATAAATAATAATTCGCTTGCTGG
>ONDN01000042.1 GCA_900316595.1 uncultured Mycoplasmataceae bacterium
GAATGATATGATTCGCATAAGATAGAAGACTATCAAAACATGTATGAACAAAAACAAGTTCAATATAACGTTGGTGATACTATTGTTCATACAGTATTTGGAACAGGGATAGTTGTTGAAGTTAATAATGATATATTGAGTATTATGTTTAAAAAACCTTATGGGTTAAAACAAATTATTGCAACACACAAATCTTTAAAATTATTAAAAAATTAATTATATTAGGTAGAAATATTTATGATTTTTTGTTAAAAAAACTAATTAATTGGTCTAATTGTTTATAGTTTTCATCATTCATTGATGTTTTAATATTTACAATTGGTTCAATAATATTCATACTTTTTAATGAACTAATCTGTTTTTTAATAATATCTGCAGCAATTGGTGCTCATGTACCATTACCAATAATAGCAATATTCTTTTTTTGCCAATTCTTTTCAATTAACATATTAATAAAATTTTGCATACAAGGAAATATTCCAGCATTATATGTTGTTGTTGCTAAAACAATATTTTTATATTCAAAAGCTTTTTCAATTGCTTCTGATATGTCATATTGTATGAGATTAATAGATTCACAGCCTAATTTATTAGCTAAATATTTTACTGCTTGTTTTGTGTTATTATAGATGCTTGTATAAAAAATAACAGTATCATTCTTTTCTGATTCATATGAAGACCAAATTTTATATAAATTAATATATTTTGATAAATCATTATCTAATATCGGTCCATGTAATGGACAAATTCTTTCAATTGATAAATTACTAATCTTATTTAATAATGATTGTACTTGTAGTCCAAATTTACCAACAATATTAAAATAATATCTTCTTGCTTCACAAGCTCATTCCTCATTAGAATCTAATGCTCCAAATTTACCAAAAGCATCAGCAGTAAATAGAGATTTTGTTGTTGCTTCATAACTTACCATCACTTCTGGTCAATGAACCATTGGTGCATAAAAGAAAGTTAATTCATATTTTCCTATTTGTAATTTTTCACCTTCTTTGATTACTATTTTGTTAACAATATTCAAATCTTTGTAAAATTGGTTTAGAAATATAAAAGCCATTGCTGAAGCTACAACTATTGTGTTTGGATATTGTTTTAAAAATTTACTAATACCTGCAGAATGATCAGGTTCAACATGATGAATAATTAAATATTTAGGTTGTTGATTATTTAAGATCATTTTAATATTTTCTAGTCATTGATCAACAAAGTTGGTATCTACACAATCTAGAATAGCAACTTGATCACCACTTTTAATCAAATATGAATTATATGACATACCATTAGGTACATTATATTGTCCTTCAAATAATTTTATTTGGTGATCATCACATCCTATATAATAAATATCATTAGTAATTATTTTGTTAGTCATGCTAATTATTATATTTATTGTACTTACATTTAAGTGCCATACAGTAGCATATATAATATAATCAATATCAATGAAAATATTATTTATTGGTGATATATTTGGAAAACAAGGAAGAAAAGCAATCAATGCTTTTTTACCATCACTCATAAAAAAGAATAAAATTGATTTTGTTATTGCTAATGCTGAAAATTGTACTCATGGTCGTTCATTAAATATAAGACATTATTTATTTTTGAAATCTATTGGTGTAAATTTCTTTACTTTTGGTAATCATACATGAGATAATGAAGAAATTTATGATATCTTAACAAAAGAAGACACAGTAAGACCTTTAAATATTAAGAAGAATTTTACCCAACAGGCAAATACTGGTAAAGGAACAAGAGTAATAAAAATTAAAAACAAAAGAGTGCGAATTACTAATTTATTAGGTGTTTCAGCAGCATGTAAAGGTATGCAATCTAATCCTTTTTTATTACTAGATAAACAATTACCAAAATGAAAAAATACTCATGATATACACATTATTGATTTTCATGCAAATGCTACAAGTGAAAAAAATGCAATGCTTATAGCTTATAGCAGTAAAGTAAGTGCTATACTAGGTACACATACTCATGTTCAAACTTCAGATGAAAAAATATTAAATCAAACAGCTTACATTACAGATGTTGGTATGACTGGACCAAGTTGTGGTATTATAGGAGCAAATCCAACAACAATATTGCAAATGTTCCGTGAACAAGTTTTACATTTTAAATTAGATCCTGATAAAAGTTCTTATCAGATTAATGCTGTTTTATTAACATTTGATAATAAAACTAATTTACCAAAGTCTATTGAAAGGATTAATCTAATACAAAATAAGACAAAAGGGGTTTAGTTCAACGGCAGAATAATGGTCTCCAAAACCACTGATGTGGGTTCAATTCCTACAACCCCTGCCATAAAACTTTATAATTATTTTTAATATGAATTGATACATAAAATTGTATAAATCTGAATATACTAAAGCATTGCAATTGTTAAA
>ONDN01000037.1 GCA_900316595.1 uncultured Mycoplasmataceae bacterium
GTTAAGGTATCGTGACAAAAGCGGTGAAACTAAATACTGTCACACACTTAATGGATCAGGCTTAGCCATTGATCGTTTATGGGCTGCTATAGTTGAAAACTATCAACAAAAAGATGGGTCAATCAAAATCCCTGAACCACTATTAAAATACTTTAATGGTATTAAATTTATAAAGTAACATGGGTTATTTTATTTCTTTTGAAGGTCCTGATGGTTCTGGGAAAACAACAATAGCTACTGAAGTTGCAAAAATTCTAGAAGTTAAATTTCCTAATAAAGTCGTCTTAACAAGAGAGCCAGGTGGTAAAAATAATATTATTGCTGAAGATATTCGCAATATTTTATTAAATCATGCTGACTATAAAATTGATAAAAGAGCAGAAGCTTTATTATTTGCAGCAAGTCGTGCACAACATGTAAATGATTTTATTTTGCCTAATCTTAAAAAAAAATAAAATTGTTATCAGTGATCGATATATTCACTCTTCATTGGTTTATCAAGGATATGTAAGAGATTTAGGTATTAAAGAAGTATTTAATATTAACAAATTTGCTATTCAAAATGTTTTACCTGACATTGTTATTTTAATCATGTTAGAACCTGAAAAATGTTTTGAAAGAATTAGACAAAATTCTCGTGATATGAACCGTTTAGATCGTGAATCTATGCAAATGCACAAAAAAGTTTACAAATGTTATCAGAAATTAGCAAAACAATATCCTGATATTATTTACACTATTGATGGTTCAAAAACTATAAAAGAAGTAGTTGATGAAGTAGTAACTATCTTGAAAAAGAATATTAAGCTTTAGTATGCTCAATAAATTATTAACATCCAAAAATAAACCTAGAGCAATCATTTTTTGTGAGAAAAAATTTTCTGCAATTGATCATGTTATAAATCAATATATCAAATCAATTATTTGCGAGGTTTTAAACAAAGAAGATGAAAATTGTAAGAAAATTGATAATGGAACATATCGTGATTTAATTATTTTTGACGGCAGTAAGCAAACAATTAAAAAAGATGATATTAACTACATTCATAATCAATTCTTATATTCTCCATTTGAAAAGTGTGGTAAAAGAATTTACGTATTAAAAAATGTAAATAATTCTACAACTGAAGCAATGAATTCATTGCTTAAATTTATGGAAGAACCACCACAATCAACTTATGCAATTTTAACTACTAAAAATATTTTTTCTGTTCTTCCTACTATTAGAAGTCGATGTCAAATTTTTCATTTATCAAGTAATTTAAATGATTTTGAAAATAGAATAAAAAAATTTGATTTAGATAAAAGTCAAAGAGATATTGTTTTAAAAACATATTTTGATTTCGAAGAATTTAAAAAAGACTACGATAATGGATTATTTAATCAATATTATTGTTTTGTTAACAAACTAATCAAAAACAACAAAAATTTATCAGCAATAAAAGAATTATCAGCAGAATTTAGCAAGATGGATTACAACGATATTAAAAAGATTCTATATTTTACGTGTGGATTGATCGAAAATAAAAAAAAGGAAATTGTGCTAATGATTAATGATTTAAATTTATATCCATCAAAAATACTAATTTTTAATCAATTATGGGAGATATTAGATGAATAAATATCCAACAATTGTAGCAAGTGCTACACCATTATTTAAATCTGCAATTCACATGATTCGTATTAGTGGTTGTGATGCATATGAAATTGTTAATAAAATAAGTAACACCAAAATAACTAAAAATGGTTATACCATCCAACGTGCAAAGATTTTTGATAATAAGAAATTAATTGATGATGTGTTAATAATGAAATATATTGCACCACATTCATATACTGGCGAAGATATGGTTGAAATAACTTGTCATGGTTCTCCGTTTATTACCAATAAGATCATTAATCTTCTAATAATTAATGGTGCTAAACAAGCTGATCATGGTGAATTTACAAAACGTGCATTTTTAAACAATAAACTGAACTTATTACAAGCTGAAGGTATTAATAATCTTATTAATAGTAACTCTAATTTTTCTTTAGATATTGCACATAAATCAATTGATAAAAATACATTTGAAAAAATCAATAACATAATAAATTCATTATTCAAAATAATAGGTCAAATTGAAGTAAATATAGATTATCCAGAATATGATATTACTGAAAAAATAACAAGAAAAACAATTAAAAACAAACTTGAAGAAATAATTAAATCATTAAATTCAATTGTAAATGATTCAATCCAAGTAATACCTTATGTGGATGGTATTAATGTCGCTATTATTGGTAAACCAAATGTAGGTAAATCTTCATTACTAAATGCAATTTTAAAAGAAAATAAAGTTATTGTTTCATCAATTCCAGGAACAACAAGAGATATTGTGCAATATAGTGCAATAATTAAAGATATTACATACAATTTCATTGATACAGCTGGTATTCATAAACCAACTAATTTAATTGAACAAATAGGTATAAAATTATCCAAGAAAACAATTAAGAATGCGCAATTGATATTATTTGTAATTGATGGTAGTAAACCAACTACAAAAGAAGATGATAAAATATATGAATTAATAAAGAATAAAAATCATATTGTTGTAATTAACAAAACTGATATTAAGAGAATAAAGCAAAAATATAATGGTGCATTAGTTTCTGCTAAAAATAAAAAAATAGCAAATCTTATCAATGCTATTAATAAAAAAGCATTAAAATTTGATGGCAATTTTGATACAATTTTGCCAAGTCAGAATGACATTAATTTAATGCAATCTGCAATTAAAACCTTAGAAAATGTATTAATAGGAATAAATAAGAATCAACCATCTGACTTAATTATTGAAGATTTAAAAACTGCTCATATCAAATTATTGAGCATTTTAGGTATGAATAATGACTTTGATCTAATTAATGAATTATTCAAAAAATTTTGTATTGGTAAGTAATTAATTTAGTATGTTCTAAATTATTAAAATATAATATAAAAAGAACCTTGAGGTGCATATGTCAGAAATTGTAAATGCTAGAGATCTAAGAGCAGGTAATGTATTCATTTATCACAATAACTTATATCAAGTTATTGAGCATTCTTTTAACAAAACTGCAATGCGTCAGGGTATTGTTAAATGTAAAGTTAAGAATTTAAGAACTGGATCAATTACTATAGAAGTTTTAACAAACGAAAAACTTGAAAAAGTAATGCTTGAAGTTTTTAAAATGAATTATTCATATGATGATGGTGACAATTGTGTATTTATGGATAATGCAACATTTGAAACAATTGAAATTAACCGCAAAAAAATTGAATATGAATTAAAATTTCTTGAAGAAGGAACACCTGTAACAATCAATAAGTATGGTGATGAAATATTGGGTATTTCTCTTCCTGATCAAGTTATTTGCACAATAGCTAAAGCAGAAGATGCTGTTCAAGGCAATAGTGTAACTAATGCGCAAAAAAAGGCTTGATTAGCATCCGGTCATGAACTAAGTGTACCACAATTCATCAAAACTGGTGAAAAAGTCATAATCGATTCCGAAACAGGTAAATATGTTGGAAGAAATTAAAGTAATAAACAAGAACCATAAAGGTTCAATTAGTCTTTCATGTGAATTAATCAAAAAAGTTATCTTTTTTCTTGCGAAAGACAACATTAATTTCTCAGTAAAAAATGTTGAATTGCAACAAATAAATGAAACTGCAAAAACCATTTTGATTATTGAATTTGATAAAGGCAAAAAAACTCAATTCTATGGTAATTTAATTACTGACTACTTGAAAAATTTGAATTTGTACATTAATTTAAATCTAAATATTACAAACATTAATATCATATTGGTTTTTAACTAATACTTTCATATGACTAATAATACACGTTGACAAAAGAGAATAAAGGTTATGAACATTGTGTATTCTGATGTTGTTTCTAACCATACATTAAATAAAGAATTATTACTTAAACAAGCTTTTGAAACTGATAATTTTGATTATGAACAAATGAAAGTTTTACAGTATTATTTTGATAACCAAAAAACTCTAGAACAAAAAATTATAAAACGTTTAAAACCAACTTGACCTTACCAAAGAATAAATACTTTAACTAAAGCAATTATTCTTTCGTCATTGAGTGAATATTATTCACTCAATACTTCATTAGGTATTATCATTGATCAAGCGTTAAAAACTTGCTGTCATCGGGGATTAGTACGTGATAAAAAATTTATTAATGCTATGATAGATAGGATTATAAAAGATGAAAAATAATGATTTAGAAAATCCAATCCAAGAAAATAATGCTCCTATTAGGAAATTTAGTGCAAGTTACACTCACTACATATTTTTATTGTGCAATTTTATATCAATGTTAGGTTTAGCAATAAGTTTAATTTTTACATATAAAAACAACCCTGATTTTGATTACAAATTACCTGTAATTATTTGTAATGTTATTTCTCTTACAATATTAGCAGTATTTTTATACCTAGAGTCAAGAATTATAATTCCATATAGGTTTCATATTAACCATAAATGATATGGATGATTTATTGCAAGTGCTTTAATGTTTTCATTAATGCTAGTAATTTCAACAATTATTGTCTGCTTGCCTGTTGAATGATCAAAATTCTGAAGTATTGGCTTATTTGCAGGTTGTATGGCATTTTCTTTAATTACTATTGGTATTTATAAATATGCAAGATTTCATATTGATAAAGAAATTTATTTAAGAAAAAATGGTATTCAAATTCAAAAAGAAGAAAAAAGCAAATTAAACAATCAACAAGAACAAAAACAAATTGATAATATGCCTGACAAAGAATTTAAAAAGATGCATGATAAAATTGATAATTCTTCATCAAATAATAATATTGGCAAAAAAGCAACATCTAACCTAATTGACGAATTAGATGAATATGAAGAACCTAAAAAAGAGTTTTAGTTGCATTAACTTAGGATGTAGAGTTAATTTATTTGAAACAACCGCTATTACCGATAATTTGGTAAAAAGTGGTTTTATTTTTACAAAAGATTATAAAAAAGCAGATATTTGTATTATCAATACATGCACAGTTACTGCTAGAGCAGATCGCAAATGTCGAAATATTATTAATCGAGTACGTAAATATGTAGAAGTGTTGGTAATAATTGGTTGCTATAGTCAAATAAATACCAAATATGTAAGCTGTCATGGTGATATTGTTTTGGGCAATAAATATAAAAATATGTTGCCAAAATTAATAAATGATTTTTATAAAACTAAAAAACAGATTGTTAAAGTAGAAAATTTATCACAAGATAGAAATTTTGAAGAATTACCTATTTATTCATTTTGCGAAAATACAAGAGCAATTGTTAAAATTCAAGATGGTTGTGATTTTATGTGTTCATACTGTTTAATTCCCTATGCTAGAGGGCGTCAACGATCATTAAATCACAATAAAATTTTAAAGATAATTGAAGATTTAGTTGATAAAAAATTTTATGAAATTGTATTAACAGGAGTTAATACAGCGGGCTATAAAGATATTGATTATAGTTTCTATGATTTATTGAAAGATATCAATAAACTTTCAGGTAATTTTAGGGTCCGAATTTCTTCAATCGAACCATTTCAGATCAATAAAAAAATAATTGATTTAATTACAACTAATAAAAATCGTTGAGTACAAGAATTTCATTTATGTTTACAATCAGCTGATGATAAAATATTGAAAGCCATGAATCGTAAATATTCAATAAAAGATTTTTACAATCTATGCAAATATATCCGCTCTAAAAATCCTTTGGCAAGTATTACAACTGATTATATTGTTGGCTACAATAATGAAACTGATACAATTTTTAATAATTGTCTTAAAAATTTAAAAAAAATTAATTTTGCTTTTATGAATATCTTTCCTTATTCCATAA
>ONDN01000006.1 GCA_900316595.1 uncultured Mycoplasmataceae bacterium
AACCACCTAGAAATTTTAATTATGCAAATGGTTCGTTTGACAAAAAATGGTAAAGAATTCAAAATGTCAAAAAGAACTGGTAATTCTTTAACATTAGAAGATTTAATTAATGCTATTGGTAAAGAATCAGCAAGATGATATCTTGTAAATAAACCAATTACTAGTCATCTAGAAATTGATGTTGAGCAAGTATCTAAAAAAGATAGAAACAATCCTTTATATTATGTTCAATATGCTCATGCAAGAATTAATCATATTTTATGTAAGGCTAAATATAAATTACCAACTAACTTTAACTTATTGACTTCTAAATTTGAACGTCAAATTATAATTGCTTTACACTCATATATAACAACATTAAGAAAAATCGCTAATTCATATGAAGTAAATATTTTGACAGTTTACCTATACAATTTAGCGAAATTATTTCATTCATACTATGCTTCAAATAAGATTGTTGATTCAGAAAATCCTGAATTATCACAACAAAGATATTGATTAGCTTATTGTATAAAAACAGTTATTGCTAATGGTTTAGCACTATTAGATATCGAACCGGCTAATGAAATGTAAAATAGAGATTGCCGATTAATTAATATATTGATTAATAAATGAATATTCTGTTGAATGAAAGATAGAGAATGATGGTAAAATGTGTGTTTTATCAGGAGTTGTCCAGCCACCTCAATAAATGCCTAATACCTCATATTGATTATTGATTAACATACTACCACTACTACCACCTGATAAAGTAAATGGATTAGCATATGATATTTGTGATACATAATTATCTGATATATCTCTTAATTCAAAATTATCATCTATGAGATGATAATAATTTTCGCCACCTTTTTTTAGTTGTAAGTCTATGAAATGTTTATAGGCATATCTTGTGCCATATTCTCCTAATTTTTCTTGCATTGGAAAACCAGCACAATAAGCACTTGTTATTTCATCTTCAACTTCATTCTTAAATTTGTTTATATATCCATTTTTTTTATAGAATTCATTAATTCTATTTAATTTTGTTTTAAAATCAACTTTTGGATTTGAAAAGGTTACATCTAATATTGAAAAATCAATTGAATTTAACTTTTTGGTTGCTTCATCTTCATCAATATTAGAAAAGGTTAAATATTCATCAATCACAGATATATCATTTTCCCCGAATTCTGTATATTCATTTGTTGAAAATCATTCCTCGTTTTTGCAATCAGAATATTGATAACTTAATATTGTAAGACTTTGATCTGAAAAAGCAGGATAAGAAACATGTAAATTTGTAGCAGCATAATAATGGTATGAGTTAATATCTTTATCGCATTTATTCAATATTCAACATGTCCCTCACATATAATAAGAATCTTGTTTATCATCTATAAATTTTACTAATAATGAGAATGAGCGGTCATGTATATAATCGAAATAATCTTCTGTTTTTTTATGATTATCATTTGAACAACTTATAGAAATTAATGGAACTGATATCCCAGATAAAGTGATCAAGTTAAATGTCAATAATTTTGGTAGTTTAAATTTCATGTTATTACCTTTGCTATGCTTTAGTAAATTAATTTTGTAAATATTTGTATATTAAATTTATTTTTGATCAATAGCTTCACTAGATGCTTCAACTTTATCAGCACCTTTTGTAAAGCTTTTACGGTTTATTGCATCTTTATTTTGAATCATCATTGTTAAATCAGGAAGAACCATTTCCTCGTCTGATTTACCAACAAATTTTGTAGGTTCACCAAGACCTTCACAAATTGCATCACACAAGATAGTAGTCATTAGATATGTAGTTTTAATTGAAGATGTATTACATGGGATAATAAAATCAATTAAACTTGGGTCAGCATTAGTATTTGCTAATGCAACTACAGCAATACCTAATTTTTTAGCTTCAATTACGGCATTATGTTCAACAATTGGATCAAGAACAATAATAGCTTGTGGTAAACCCTTCATTGTTCTAATTCCGCCAAAGAATTTACCTAAACGTTCAGTTTCTTTAATTTTCTGCAATTGTTCTTTTTTTGAGTATTTCTTAATTTCAGCAGATAATTGAATCATAATCAATTTATTAAGCTTAATAATTGATTTATTGATTGTACGGAAGTTTGTTAATGTTCCTCCTAATCATCTCTGATTTACATAGAAACATTTTGCACGTTTAGCCTCTTCTTTAACATGATTTTTAATAATTTCACCACGTGTGCCAACCAAAAGAATTCTTCCACCTTCTTTAGTTAAATCACATAAAAATTTATATGCTCGATCTAAGAATACTAAACATTTCAATAAGTCAATATTGTAATTCCAATTATTTCTTTTACCATAAATAAATGGTTTCATTTTTGGGTTTCAGTATTTAACTTTTGAACCAATGTTAGCACCAGCTTCAATTAATTTATTTACTGAAACTAATTTTCTAATTTGAAACTCTTTATTAGCTTCAAAAAAGGCATTGACCTTATTTTCTATATTTTTCTTAGCATCAGCTTGTGAAAATTTTTGTGATGAATTTGCTTTATTTTTTATTTTTTTAGTTGAGTCTGTAGCTCTCTTGCTATTTTTTTTCTTTTCAGACTTAACTGCTTTTTCAGTAGATTCTTCTTTTTCAACTACTGATTCATCTTCTTTATTTTTTAACATCAATTTTCCTTTCATTTATTTAATCAATTCTCTTGATTAAAACAACATATGTTAAATATGTGTCATATTATTATATTTAATATTTATATTAATTTATATTAAAATAGTATTATTCAATTTTTATTCAATGATCAATTTGTTAAAGAATGTAGCAAGATCATTTAAGAAGAACAAACTGTCTATTTGTGGTTTATCTTTTTTAGTATTTTTATCAACTTGTATATATACCACCTTATCAGGAACTACAAGTGCTATAAACAGTGAATATAGATATATTTCAAAAAATGGTAATTTACATGATTTCACTGTTTCTGAACTCTATAACGTTGGTGTAGTTAGATATAAAAATGATATTGAAAAAGTAGTTGTTGATCCAAGCACTCAAGATTCAGTTAATTCATGCCTCTATGAAGACAATTCACTATCAAGAGTAAGAATTACTTATTCTGACCAAGAACCAGAAGAGATTGTAGCTCCATATATTGCAGTAACTGGCACAAAAGATGACACAGAATACTTAGCTAATGTTTCAATCACATACACAATTGATGTTTCAAATTGTGATGAAAATGCTTCATTAAAGAAGTTTTATTTGGATAGTTGATTAAACCATCAAGATAATCCTTCAGAAACTGACACATGGTCTAATCACATTAATTGTTTAGAACCAACAATAACTTATTCAATTAAAATAAGTGAAGAAGCATTCAATTATTTTAGCGAAAAGCAACCACGTTATGGAAAAGATTATGCTGATGATGAACCTATTGAATTATCAGCAGATGATTATAATTCATACATCTCTGAACTAAAGATTAATGATAATACTCAAAGTGCTTTATCAACATATGCAAACGATTTATATTCTATTGTTGGTCAAGAGAATACATTGATGAGTGAATATTTAGCTCAAAAAGCAGGTGTTGGCGATTTTAGAAACTTCATATCATTGAATATCGATAACTCAAGTGATAATATTTATTACAAAGTAATAAGATCTACTCCTAATGATACAGTTGATAAATTAGTACACATTGATCCTAATAATGGAGTCAATAAAACTCAATGGAATAATTTCGCTGATAAAGATTGTACATATGATGTATTAAACTACAAAGTAAATGATAATTGAGATATAAACCAAACTTTAAGATATAGACCAAATGCAATAGAAGAGAATTTTGATATCCATTACATTGAAAAGATCTTTTTATTGAATAAAGGTGACTGAACTGATAACCCAGGTGATTTTAAAGGGAAAATTACTAATTTAATTGGTAGTACACAACTACCAACTAATAATACTGCTCGCCAAGAATGATGAGACTCTAAGAAAACATCATTAGAAAGATTATTAAAAGATGAAAAAGATAATAATGAACAAGTATATTGTAAAGATGATAGAGTCACAATTAATTGAACAAATTCTCAAGGTGTTCCTAGTGCATGATCAATTTCTAATTGGACTTCATATTTTTCAGTAGTTAATCCGGAATTCTTAAATAAAAATAATCTACATACTTTAGATCCTTCCATTTACAACCAAGAAGAATCTTATAAACAATATGTTAAAAACAACCAAAGAATAACAGATCAGAAAATGTTATTTATTGGTTGGATGAATAGTTTAGATTTCCCAGAATTTGAAAAATGATTTGATTCGGTTTGTAAAAATGAAAATTATAAAAATCAATTCATTATTCCTGGTGGGGCTAGTCCATATTTAATTATTGGTAGTGGTATCACTCCAGATTTTATTTATCCAATAGTATCAATGGAAAGATCTACACCAAATCCAAATAGTGAGTGCATTTTTTATGTAAACGTTGCTGGTTATGGAAGAATATATGATTCATTTAGAAATAATTTAAATGAAAATTATATTGTTGGTAAATTTACTTCAAACAATAAGAAAGTACAAAAAACAATTTTGAATGATATCAATAAATATGCTGCTGAGGTAATGATTTATCCTAAAGGAACCCAAGTAGCTTATTTTGCTACTGACACAAACAATGTATTAAATGCAAGTTCATTTAGAATTTCATATATTCCTAAGTTTATTAATGCAATTAACTTAACTTCTATAAGTTTAACTTTGTTTATTATTCTATTAAGTCTAGTTATTTGTGCAATTGTAATCCATCGTTATATTACTAACCAACAATCAACATTAGGAATAATGAGAGCTAATGGTTTTTCATCAAAACAAATAGCTACATCAATGTTACCATTTGCTTTGCTACCTGTAGTTGTTGGAACATTAGCCGGGGTAATTGTTGGTACATTACTACAATTTATAACCTTAACATTGTTTTCAAATTATTGGATGCTACCAACGCAACTATTAGGGTTTGATTGGATGGGTTTTGCTGTAATTTTTGTAATAGCTTTAGCAATTTTTATTTCAACTGTTTATTTTACTTCATTATATGTATTGCGGAAGAATACAGTTGATTTAATGAAGAATGATAGTCAAAATAACCCTAACTTAGCTTCAAGATCAATGAAAAGAGTGTTTGGTAAATTTGGTATTATGACTAAATTTAGGACAGCAGTAGCATTTAGCTCCATGTGGAAATTATTTGTCCTTGTAGTAATGACAACATTATCACTATCAACACTCGTATTTACTTTTTCAATTAAAGGTAAATTTGCTAATGTAACAGCACTAACAAATCAAAGTCGTGATTATAGTTATGCAGTTGATTTAATTACACCAACAACTCAAGGTGGTCAATATGTTGGAATTAATTATGGTAAGATTGGCAATGGAAATAGTTCATTTGGTTTTGCTGGATTAAGTGGGTTTAATCAAGCTGGTAATGATTTAAGAGATGTTAACTATGTTCAATCCTTATATTTTGGAGAGCCAGAAGAAAATGTAACAATTACTACACCAACACTTCCAGTTACTGTTAATGGCTTAAATCTTCCAGGTATTACATATTCAACCGATAATAGTAATGAATATGAAAAAGGATATATGCCAAAAATATATGATTCAATAAGTAAAGAAGAACATAATTTAAATTTTTTCTTGAATAAAAAATATTATTTTTCTTCAATTTTATTTAATTACTTCAATGTTAATACTAATCCAGGAGCTGATGTAACTGGGGTAAATTCATATTTTGATAAATATCTTGATTCATTTAAATCAAGTTCAGCTGATGCACTTCTTTCAAACTTATATTTACCATTCATGGGGGATTCATATGGCCAACAAACAGATATTTTTTATTTAAAAGACCGCATGTTATCTAATAGCACTTTAAATTATATTGTTGGTATGAAAGGTATTGCTGAATCAAATCCTTGAGATATTGCTTCTTCATTAATGCCTGACAATAATAAAAAACTTCTTGAAAAAGCTAACCAAGATTTTATAAATTACATAGGTAATGCAATAAACTATAAAGATAATGAATCAGATAAAGTTTATAAACAATTACATGATTTATTTGTTCAAGATACCCAAGATGAAGAATTATTGCTTTATAAAAAATTTATAATTCCATCTCAAGATATTGATGGTCAAGATCAATATATTATCAATAAAACTTTAGCTGTTGGTGATCACAAAACAGATCAATCAAAAGCAGGAACATTTAATGTTGCTATAAGGCCTTCATTCTTAAATTTATTATCTACAGCATATGCATATGTTGATACCGCAGAAAAAGATTATTATGTAACATATAACACAATTCCATTACTTCCAGAAGATGAAACATATACCTGAATTAATGGTAGTGTATTACCTAATAATTCCTCAGCAAAAATTTTGGGCATAAAAACTGGTGAGCATGCTTCAAAATACATTAACTTATATGATAAAAACAAAAAGAATTTAAATGATGGAAATAATAGCTTGATAAGATATACACAAGCAGATTTTGAATCTAATTATCGTTCAAATGGCTCATGAAATTATAATTTCAATAAACCTTTCCCAATTATTGCCAATGCCTATGCTGCTCATAAATATAACTTAAAAGTAGGTAGTGAGATTTCATTTACTATTAATAATAGAGTAGATCGCTATTTAGACGAGATTAATCCACATGCATCTAAAAAACATATTGCTAACTTTGTTGTTAAAGGAATATGTACAACCTATGAAGGGGAAGAATACTATATTGATCAAGATGTAGCAAATTTATTATTAGGTTTAAAAACTCACTTATGAGATAATGAAACTGATAATGGCCAATATATTCAATCAAAATATGAACCTAATGCATATTATGGATATGAATATAAAACATTGCAAGATTCTTTAAGGGGTGGATTTGACACACCAACATCTACTAAAGGTATTAGTGTAGAGGGTGGTGATGATATGCTAATTAACCTATCTAATTATGAGCAAGACATGATTAATAGTGGGTATAATTTGACTCCTTATGGATTCAATGGTGTATTTACTAAATCACAAAATGGAGGTCCTATATTAACAAAAGGAGTGGTTCTATATTCGATTACAGGACTATACCCTGGTAATGATAGGATTACATCAGATGTTGCAACTAATATGTTTAAGTATGGTGCTAATTTGGAAATATTACGCCGTGTAACATTGAATGGCGATGATACCACTGAACTAGGAAAAGGAATTTTAGCAGCTTATAATGA
>ONDN01000078.1 GCA_900316595.1 uncultured Mycoplasmataceae bacterium
ATTAAAAAGATATAATATGACTACTTTAAAGAATGGAGGTGAATAAGAATGGCAAAAGTAATAGTTAAAGATGATAACTTAAATGATGCGATGAAGAAATTTACACGTATTATGATTGAAACTAGAAAAGTTGCTCGTGCTCATGAATATTATTTACGTCCAGGTTTAAAAGCTAAAGAAAAACAAAAAGCAGCAGCAAGATATAGAAGTAAAAAGAAATATTAATTCTCATTAAATATTGTCATTGTGTTCTATATAAATAAAAAGTTTCAAATTATTTAAATGAATTTGTATAGTATATAAAAAGGGCGACACTCTTCGAAGTGTCGTCCTTATATTTTAATTAGGAGTAACATGAATCAATTAAGTAAACAATTAATTTCAGCAATTAAACTAATCGCCGATGAAAAGAAAATACCACGTGATGGTGTAGTAGATGCTTTGAAAGAAGCAATTTCAAAAGCATATGTAAAAGAATACCCTGAAGAAATTATCGATGTTGATCTCAACATTGATGATGAGATTTTAAAAGTATCTCGACAATATACTGTAGTAAATGAATCAGAAGAATTAAATGACTATTGTGAGATATCATTACAAGATGCAAAGGATTATTACAAACATTTAAAGATTGACAAGGAAGTTAAACTTGGTGATATAGTTAGTCAACCAATTCAACTTGATAAATTACCAAAGAAGGTAGTTAATCATATAATGCAAATCTTTAAACAAAGAATTACTGTTGAAGCTAACAATGAAATTTTTAATGAATGAAAAGATCGTGTTGGTGAAATAATCAATGCTGAAGTTGAAAAAGATGATCATGGTATTTTTGTTAATTTAGAAAATGGTCAATATGGTTTTATGTCTATGCGTGATGGCATTCCTGGTGAAAGATTAATCCCTGGTCATAAATATAATTTCTTAATCAAAGAAGTAAAACAGCAATCATCAGGCTGACCTATTATTTTGTCCCGTGCTGATGAAAGGTTGGTTAAAGAGTTATTAACTCTTGAAGTTCCAGAAATTCAAGAGAAACTTATTGAAATAGTTGATATTGCTCGTGTTCCTGGGTTTAAAACAAAAGTTGCTCTAATTTCTCATCAACCAGGTGTTGAGCCTTGTGGTAGTGTTATTGGTGCACACGGATCAAGAATTCAAGCTATTAGTAGTGCTATTTCTGGTGAAAGAATTGAAGTTATTGAATATTCAGACAATTTTGAATCATATTTAATTGATGTATGTTCACCAGCAGTTATTAAAGGTTATAAAGTTGTTAGTGAACAAACTGATGAACACAAAAAACAATTGATAATAATTGTTCCAGGTGATCAATTAGCACTATTAATTGGTAAAAAAGGACAAAACATTCAACTTGTTGCTAAATTATTAAAAGCTGATATTGATGTTAAAACACCTGAGGATGCTAAATATGAAGATATTCAATATAATCATTTAGAAATCAAATCATTAAAACAAAGAAAATTTGATCGTATTCTTGAAAAAAATCGTTGAAACAATGATTACTCAATGAGTGGTTTTAACAAACCAACTAAGCAAATGAATGATTTAATGCCAAATACTTCATCAACAAATACAGTAAATAATGAAAAAATCAATAAAACTCCTAAAAAAGAAGCAAAAATTCATTCAACAATTTCCCTATTAAATAAGATTGATAATTTTAATTATGATGAGGACGATTCATCATCAATAGAAAAAGTAGATAAAAAGCCATCAGAAAATAAAGAAGATATACTTGAACAACTAAAAGCCAATAATGAAGAAAGACAACAATCTTCACCAATTAATGATCTTGAATTAAATATTGGCAAGCAAACAACACAAAAACAAACTAAAACCCGCCATAAACCATCAAAATTCAAATCTATTAATCTAAATAATAATGTTGCAAAAGAAGAATCTATTTTAGAACAATTTAAAAATTCAGATACTAAATCAATTCTTGATGAATTATCCCAAGAAAATGAAAATCGTGAGCAAAATGATGATGAATTAGAATTTGAATATGAAGAGAAATAATTTTTAACTTACGTAAGTAAATGGAGGTGATGCAATGAATAAGAAAAATAAAAAATTTAAAAAAGTTGATACTAGACAAACCATTAATCTAAAAGCTCAATTTAAAAAGGTTGACACTGGAATCAAAAATGGTGTTTTTATTTTTTCTGGTCCATTAACAATTGAACAAATTGCATCAAAATTAAACAAAACCTCAACAGAGATTATTAAATACTTTTTTTTAAAAGGGAAAATGAAAAACATCAATTCGCTTTTGGATGAAAATGAAATTGGTGAATTATGTTTAGAATATAACTATGACTTTGAAAAAAGAACCAATATTGATGAAACTAAAATTTTAACCAACTTGGAAGTTAAAGACGATGAAAAATTGCTAGTACCACGTCCGCCGATTGTTACAGTAATGGGACATGTTGATCATGGTAAAACAACATTATTAGACTACATTCGTAAAACTAATGTTGTTAAAGGTGAAGCAGGCGGTATTACTCAATCTATTGGTGCTTATCAAATAACTTATAAAAATAACAAAATAACATTTATTGATACACCCGGACATGCTGCATTTACTGAAATGCGTGCACGTGGTGCTAATGTAACTGACATTGTTGTTTTAGTGGTTGCTGCTGATGATGGTATAAAGCCACAAACACAAGAAGCAATTGATCATGCAAGAGCAGCTGGAGTACAAATTATTGTATTCATTAACAAATGTGATAAACCAAATGTTAATCCTGATGCAGTATTAACACAATTATCTGAACAAAACCTAACTTGTGAAGAATGAGGTGGAGATGTAATTACCATTAAAGGTAGTGCTTTAACAGGACAAAATGTTGATAAATTACTTGAAGCAATCATTGCTACAAGTGAAATATTAGAACTAAAAGCAAATCCAAATCGATTAGGTTTAGGTGTTGTAATTGAATCTAGTTTAGATAAAGGTTTAGGTCCTGTTGCTACAGTTATTGTTAAAAACGGTAGCATTGTAAAAGGGGATATGATGATTGCCGGCAGTAGTTTTGGTCGAATTCGTGCAATGTTTGATGAAAATCATAAAGAAGTTCAAATTGCTAAACCTTCCCAACCTGTTAAAGTTACTGGTTTAAATGTTGTTCCTTTTGCAGGCGATCATTTTGTCATAAGCAATAATGAGAAAGAAATTAAAGAAATTGCTGAAAAAATTCACTTACACCAAATTAAAATGCAAAATTCTGAACATGATATCTTGTCTAAAGATACTAAATTAAATACAAAGCGATTAGTAGTTATTTTAAAAACAGATGTTCATGGTTCACTTGAAGCAATTAAAAATGTTTTATTGAAAATAAATGTTGATGGTGTGTCATTAGTTATTCTTCGTGCAGCTACTGGTGGAATTACTAAATCCGATGTTGAACTTGCAAAAGCAAGTAATGGTATTATTATTGGCTTTAATGTTAAACCAATTAAAACAATTAAAGATTTAGCCAATAATCAAAGAGTTCAAATCTATTGTTTTGATATCATTTACCGTTTAGCCGAAGAAATTCAAAACATAATGAAAGGTAAACTTGATCCTGTATATGTTGATGAAGATACAGGCGAAGCAGAAATTAAAAATATTTGAAAGCATACTAAAATAGGTGTTATTGGTGGTTGTATTGTTACATCCGGTGAAATGCACCGAAGTGATAATGTCCGTTTACTTCGTGATGGTGTAGTAGTATACAAAACAAAAATTGCTTCAATGCGCCATCAAAAAGATGACATCAATAGTTGCTCTGCTGGTAAAGAATGTGGAATAACTCTAGAAAATCAAAATGATATTCAAATTGGTGATATCATTCAAAGCTATAAAATTGTACAAAAGAAATAAAATTATGTCATCAAGCGGAAAAAGTAAATATAAACATCTACAAACAGAATCTTTAATGTTGAATATTCTAAACAATACACTTAAATATGAAATTATTGATGAAAAACTAAAAAATGTTAGTTTTACATATGTAAGATTAAGTGGTGATAATTCATTTTTAGATGTTTATGTAGATTATTGAGACCGTAGTAAAATCAATAATATCGTTAATAATCTTAATGCTGCTAAAGGCGTATTCCGTACTGCTATTGCCAATAAATCAAATCTTTATAGGGCTCCACAAGTAGTTTTTCACAAGGATGAGACTATTGATAATAATTTAAAAATAGAGTCATTATTAAGTAAAATTAATAAATAGAATAAAATATGTCTGATAAAGAACAAGAAAAATTAACTTCTAATAATTTAGATAAGGATATGAATGAAAAAAAGGGAGAAGATAGTTCTCTTGATCTTAAAGTTAATAATGAATCAATTCACAATGAATCTATTAATGTAAACAAAAATGTTGGTAGTTTTGAATCTGATTTTGATCCAAGCAAAGATCCCCTTTCTCAAATTGATACCAATATTACTATTGACAAATCATCAAATAAATTAGGTTCAGTTCGTGAAGAAGATAAACGTGTTGATTTCCAAAAGTTTGAAAAAACAAAGAAAAAACACATTCCAAATCCATCTAATAGCAATTTTTCAATTAAGGTTGATACATGATTAAGAAACAATCGTACTATGCATATTATTTGGGCAATATGTAGTTTGTTTATTTTCGCCATTGTTGGTGTTGCTGTTTCATTTTTAACTGTTATATGCATTGAACAACATAATGCATCAAGTCAAGGTATGTGAAACTTACAAAGTTTCAAGACTATGGCATTATGTAGTAATATTTTCTCTGGTATAGCTATGGGCGTAATAGTTTTACCACTGCTTTATTTATTGATCACAGTCATGGTTGGTATTAATGGTGTCTATCGTTCAAGACAATTTCATACTTTTTTATGAATTTGCCTAATATTAGGATTAATATTTATTGTAGCTGCAATTCCATTTGGAAGTTATGTAATACTATGAAATGGTAAATTTACACCTCCTGTTTTAGAATCATTAATAATGATTTAATTAAGTATTAAACAGCATTTGCTATGAAAATAATCTATGGAAATACATATGAAATTGCTAAATCTTATGCATGGTTTGTTATTAATAATTTAAGATTTAAACAAAAATTTGATTTTGATGATAACTATGAGCAAATATTATCATCAATTAATCAAATTAGTTTGCTAGATGATGGAAATAAACTTAATTATTTAATTGATCATGCAACCTTCTTAACCAATAAAACCAAAATAGCAACTGAGTTTATTAAAGGTTTGTTAATCTCAAATGATGAAATTATTTGTATCCATGTTACTAAAAGCAAAGATTCATTTAATCCATTGTTAATAACTAACAAGAATGTTGAATTTATTAAAGCAACTAAACTAAATGATAAAGATAAATTTAAACTGGTCAATGATTTATTAAAAACACATCCAATTAATTTTGATTGTGAAGCTACTAAAATTAATTTTGTTAATGCTTTAGCTAATGATCCGTATCTAATTATTAATGAAGTGCAAAAAGCTTCTAATTATTCATTAAATAATGAATTTAATGCCCAAACAATAAAAGATCTAGTTGCTCAAAATACTAATAACACAATTTTTGATTTAGTTAATTTCATTCTTCTAAATAAAAAACAAGAAGCTCTAAAGCTGTTTGATAGTTTATTAAAGAAAAAAATTCAACCAGTAACATGTATTCAAGTTATGGGAACACAATTGTTTGATTTAAAACTACAAAAAATATGTCTAGAAATAAACAATAATAATGTTTACAATGCTCAAAAAGCATTAGGAATTAATCAGTATAGAATTATGGCTAATTGAAAAATCTTAAATAATACTACTTTGTCAAAGATCAAAAAGTTATTAAACTCATTAATATTATTAGAATATAATATTAAAAATAATTTAGTCGTTGGTGACATTGGTATTAAAATGTTAATCATGGAGAATTAATTATGAAAAATAAAAACCCTAAAAGCATAGATATTGAAAAGAAACTTTCTAAATACTTGGAATTCTTGTTGAATAATAAACAATGTGTTGATTATTTAAAAAGTTCAGAGAATTTCCAAAAAATAATAAAAAATGAACTATTAATTTTAAATTATTTTTTAAGTTCAAAAAAAGTTAAAAAAGATAATTTACATAATTTAGTTGATAAATATAATGGCTATTGTTCATCTAACAAATTAAATTTAAAAGATAAATTAGCAATAAAAGATAAAGATGAAATGATTGATTATGCCAATTATTTAAAAATCTATGCTAAAAATATTCTTCATTTTGATCTTGATGAAGCTTTAGCTTCTCCTGATAAAATCCAAAATATTAAGATTGACAATGTTGATTCTAAGATAATTAATACAAGTGTATCAGGCACCACATGAGAAAATACTTTTAATGAAAACTTTAGAAATATTAATCCGTTTGTACTAAAATCTGCACAAGAAAGAATTCGTGAAAAACTTAGAAATGATGAAATATTCATTTTTAAATCAAAGCCAAAAATTGTAAAAGTAATGAAAATTGCTTATTCTTGTTTGATGTTTTTATTCACATTTGCATTATTATTTTTAGCAATTGTATGGTTTGTTGTTGCAAATAAACCTACTGGAATTATTTCAAGCAATAATCAAAATATCGAATTTGGTTATTGAAATCCTATATTTTTAATTATTTTTAGCATAAGCTTTGCTTACTTTGGAATAATTAACATTATTCCTTATATAATTGCTAAAAAAGCTCACAGAAAACCATCTGAAAATGCTATATATGCCGTAATTTCATGATATGTTATATTTTCAATGGTATTTAGTGCTATTTTCTCTATATACATGGTATGACCTGTTATGAGAGAAAAACCAATATTCTATTACATTGATTTGTATGGTTCTGATTATGATGATCTCACAAAAAACTGTGTGCTTCTAATGTCAATTACTATTGGTGCAATGCTTGCAATTAGTTTTCTATGCTTAGTTGTTGGTGCTATTATTTTGTTTTTTAAACCAAAACAAGATGAAGAAAAAATTCAAAAACTATTATTTGATGAAATCAATAATGTTGCTAATGAAAAACCAATTGATTTAACTCCTGATAAAACCAATACAACTACTTCAGAACCAAAGAATTAAGGATATGAAATATAGTAATAGTTCAGAATTTCATTCTGATATTAAATTAAAAAGACATGAAGTTTTTTTAAAATTCCTATTTCCGCTATATCCATATCGTGTTTTTAAAACTACAAAATTTTTAATTACTGTTGCAGTCTTATTATCACTAAGAATTTTATTTTCTTTTTTTAATGTTCCAATTGTAGCAACTAATCAAGTTATTTCGTTTTCATGAATACCGGTAATGATTATGGGATGAATATTCGGCCCTATTCATGGTTTGTTCTTTGGCATGGTTACTGACACTATTTGCTATTTTATAAGACCTAGTGGTCAATGATTCTGAATGTATGCTATTCAAGAATGCATTGTTGGTTTTATTTCTGGATTGACACACTCAATATATGAAATAAGAGTTACTGGTAGAAAAAAAATAATTTTTGATTTCCTAATTACACAAATAATTTTGTTCAGCTTTGTAATAATTTGTCTAACAGGTATATTATTGTG
>ONDN01000039.1 GCA_900316595.1 uncultured Mycoplasmataceae bacterium
GATTTTAAAAAAATGGAAATTCAAAAAGGAACTAATGCTAAGTTACATTTCAATTTTTATGGTAAACAATTTCTTCCATACAATAAACAAATTCCATGCTATTTAACTTATACTAATGCTAAAACCCATAAGATTATTCTTAATAACTTATTACTTTCAGCCATGTATTCAGGCCAAATATCTGGAGTTGGACCAAGATATTGTCCAAGTATTGAGGATAAATTAGTTAGATTTAAGGATAAACCAAGACACCAAATATTTATTGAACCAGTATCACTAAATAGCAATTACTATTATTTACAAGGTTTATCTACTTCTTTACCAAAAGAAGTACAAGAAAAATTTGTTCACACTATTGTTGGTTTAGAGAATTGCAAGATTTTACAATTTGCTTATGCTATTGAATATGATGCTATTGATCCAACCCAATTATGACCAACATTAGAATCAAAACTTATTAAAGGATTATATTTTGCAGGTCAAATTAATGGTACTAGTGGTTATGAAGAAGCAGCAGGTCAAGGTATTATTGCTGGAATCAATGCTACCCTTAATATGGAAAATAAACAACAACTAATTCTATCTCGTAACGAAGCATATATTGGTGTTATGATTGATGATCTTGTAACTAAAGGAGTTAAGGATCCATATAGATTATTAACTTCAAGAGCAGAACACAGATTATATTTAAGAAATGATAATGCTGATGATAGATTACTAAAAACTGGCTATCAAGTAGGATTAAATTCTAAAGCTAGATATAACAAGTACTTAAAAATCAATAACACTATCAAAGAAACTATTAATTATTTAAAAAATACAACATTAAAAAAAATAAAGAAATTTGCAGGTAAATATAAAAGTCATAATTTATATGATTTACTAAAACAACCACAAATTAAAATCGATGATGTTTTAGTAAATAGTAAATTTGCTAAACTAGATGCTGAAATTAAAATGAAGATTGAAATTCAAGTTAAATATAGTGGTTATATCGAAAATGAAGAGAGATCATTAGCTAAATTTAATAAACATTTGTTATTAAAAATTGACCATATTGATGATTATAGTAAGATTAGGAATCTTCATCTTGAAGCTTCTGAAAAACTAAATAAAATTAAACCATTAACTTTACAACAAGCTTCAAGAATTCCAGGAATTACTATAAATGATTTAATGATTATTAAATACTATGTAGAAACAAATAAGAAATAGAATGAACAAAGAACAATTCAAAGCATTAATTAAAAAGAATTTTAAAAATATACCAAATGATTTTTTTGATCAAATTGAAGTATATAAGAATTTTATTCAAATTAAAAACAAACTTTTAAATTTAACAAATTTAGCTAGTGAAGATGTTATTTATCAAAAATATTTTTTTGATTCAATTATTGATTATAAAGAAATTGATTTTTCTAAACTTAGAAAAGTTTTAGATATTGGTTCTGGTAGTGGAATTCCAGGAATAATAATCAAATTGTTATTTAAACATATTGATTTGACTATTATCGAAGCTACAAATAAAAAAGTTAAATTTTTAAATGAGCTTGTTGAGCAACTACATTTAGAAAATGTAATTATCATTAATAAGCGAGCTGAATCTATTAATGATAATGAATACGAAACATTTGATTTAGTTACTTCAAGAGCTGTTGCGGAACTAAAAGTTTTATTAGAAATTAGTGCACCATATGCTAAAGTTTCAAGTTTAATTGTTGAACCAAAGTCAAAAAAAGGTAATATAGAATTAAAACAATCTGAGAACATAATAAAAGAATTAAATCTGTCTTTAATTAATGAACATGAATTTACTTCTAATGATGCATTACATCATATATTTGTTTTCAAAAAAGAAAAAAAGACAAATAAAAAATATCCAAGAATTTGGAAACAAATTATAGCTTAAAATATGAAAAACATTATTATCATAAATCACAATAACGAAACATACCAAGCTCAAAGTTACTTTGCTATCAATTTCGCCTCTTGTTTAGCTAAAAAAAATAAAAAAATTTTAATATTTAGTACTATTTTATCTCCTAAATACTTTGATGAAATCAAAACTAAAACCTCTATTAACAAAGAGATAAAAACAATTGTTCCTTTTGAATTATATTTGTATCAAAAGAATCTTGACTTTCTAATATTTGGCTATGATACTAATCAAAACCTAAAAATTAAAAGTATTGATGAAGTGCTAAGACTATTAAAAAAACAGATAAATTTAATAAATGATAAATATGAATACATTATCATTGATTTCAAAAATCAATGATCATCTTTAGATGATTATTTTATTAAAGATCAAGAAACAACATTTATAAACTTCTTAGAATATAAAACTAATACTAAGTTTGAAATTCTAAATAATTTTAATAACTTTAAAACACGATATAATGTTAACATCTTAAAATATCCATTTGTTATATCTAACTATGATGGTTTTAATAAAGACTGTTTACATTTATACAATGATTTAAAAACTCAATATAAAATCAATCAATTATTCTATTTCAATGAATCTTTTAATCAACCAATCAATTTTATTAGACACAAACCTTGATCAAGAAATTCAATTATTTTAGATACTTTAATTGAAAAAAACTTTAACAACTAATATCAAATTAGCTTGACAATCTTCTAGTAGTCATAAAGATTAAAATATTTATTATTTATATATAATATAAACACATTTATGCGATAGCATAGGTGTATTTCTTTGTTTAATCTTTAGATTAAACTTTAAAACCGTGAAGGAGACACTATGTCAAATTATGAAATATTATTAGTCGTTAGAGGCGACTTAGGCGAGAAAGAAGCCGAAGATACAATTAAAAACTTAATTAAAGTTGTTGATAAAAACAAAGACTTTAAATTAACCAAATTAGGTCTCAAGGATCTTGCATACAAAATTAAAAGCTTTGAAAAAGGTTGATATACTCAATTAAATTTTTCTACTAAAATTCCAGCAGAAATCTCAGAGTTTGACCGTTTAGCAAAACTTAATGATGATGTAATTAGATTCTTGATTATTAATCTTGATAAAGATTATGGTGCACGAGCATTAGCAAATCCTAAAAAAGTTAAGAGGTCTAAAAAGCAAGCTGCATTCTATAAGAAAAATATGGAGCATAAAGCTTTAATGAAAGAAGCTGCTGAAAAAATTAAAACTACAATAGAAAACCAAGATGCTGAGGTAAAATCAAATGAATAAAGTTTTACTAGTAGGTAGAATCGCTACTGATCCAACTGCTAGAACCACTAACAATAGCAATTTACAAGTATCTAATTTCACAGTAGCATGTAATGGTTCATATTCAAAAACAAATCCACAAAACAATACTACATTTGTTCCATGTGTTGCATGGAACAATCAGGCTAACTTTGTTCAAACATATTTAAAAAAAGGTAGTCTAGTAAGCATTGAAGGTAGAATATCAAGAAGAAGTTATATTTCTAAAAAAACTAACCAAACAGTTTATGTTATGGAAATTGTTGTTGATAATATTGAAGCTTTAGGTCCTAAAGCAGAATCTGCAGCAAATGATACACCAAGTATATCTGAAGTCTTTCCAGAATCATCAATTAATAATTTAGAGCCATCAGAACAAAAAACTGAAGCACCTAAATATGATGAAAATGATGATCTTGAATGATTTGATGAATTAGACAAAGCATCTAAATAATTTATTGAAAGGAAATTTATGCAAACTAAAAAAACAAAAAAAGGTAGTAATAAACCTCAAATGAATAAAAGACCAATAAAATTCTTTAAGAAATCATGTGTTCTTTGTGCTAAAGGTATTTA
>ONDN01000069.1 GCA_900316595.1 uncultured Mycoplasmataceae bacterium
AAAAATACTAGGGGAAGTTTTGAATCTGGACAAGTTGATCAAAAGGTTAAATTTAATAGAGTTAAAAAAATTCAAGATTTAGCTAATAAATGCACTAAAAACTACCTTGATAACTTTATAAATAAAAAAGTTAAGGTCTGGTTCGAAAATAGCAATATTAAAAATGTTCAAGTTGGTCATTCTGAATACTTTTTTAAAGTTTATGTAAAAACAAATAAGAAATTAAACAATCAATTACATTATGTTTCTATAACAAAAAATACTAATAATCAATTATTTGGTAAACTTGTTTCTTCTGTATAAAGCAAATCCAGCTACTAAACCAATGATACCAATTCCTATTATTCCAAAACAAATATAATTAACTATTTTGTTTTTATTACTAAATTGATAAACAAATTCTTTATTGATATTGCTATATGATAATTTAGCAACTAACTTGCGAGCTGCATCATTTGGTTCTAATTCAATTTTCAAATCATTACCATACAAATTTCTAAAGCCATCAGAAATATTAATTAAATAATTTTTAAACATCTCATTATCTATTTCACTTGGCTTATAATGATTTAAAATATTAGCATTATTATTTTGCGTTAAATAAACATTTAAAAAATTACTAATTTTTATTCTTTTACCCAATAGTTTTCTATACAAAACATTTTCAACGCGATCAATTTGAATTGTTATTTCACCTTTAGTTGTATCTGTATCAAGTATTGAATAATGAATGTTATTTAAGATATCAATATCAAAATTATTTGCAATTAATATCTGATCAATAATTTCATTATTAATTGAATCAACAGTTAAATCATATTGCAGTTTGCTAGCATCAATATTTGAAAATTTATCAATATCAAATGATTTCAAATTACTAAAATTTTTTTCAACAAAACCATTTATTGTATTTATCTTAACGTTAATATTTCCTAACAAATCATTAGAAGTAATAATGATATCAGAATTATCAATAATGGAGATATCTAATGGAAATGAGTTCTCATCATATAACTTAAAAAAATTATTAACTATTTCTTGATATGAAATACTTGATGGGTATAAATCATAATATTTAAAATCAATATCATTGAATACGACTTCATTAATTCGTGGGGTATCAATATATAAATATTCACTATCTTCACTAATGTGATTAGTTGATCATTTGGTTTCAAAATTATTTTTACTAGGTAATAGGCAAATATTTATATCATCATAACTTAAAACATCAATACTATCTATTTTGAAAGGGTATTTATTTTCATATTGATTGATATCAATAGCTTTTTTCATATAAATTAAATCATCAAAATTAACATCAATAAATTGCTTTTTAAATTGATTAATATCTGCATCATAAATTTCATAATTAATTCTTAACTTAAGAATTTTTTTCAACTGATCATATATCTTGATAAATTCTGAGATATTACTAATCTCATATTTTTTTAATTCATTAATAAAACTAGAAATATTAATTTTTACAAAATCATCAATATCGATATACTTAGTTTTTCTCAAATCAACAAACTGTTTAAAAGTTATTTGATCAAATTTACCATTTAAACAATAATTATTTAATTTATCTTTTTCAATTTGAGGAATAAAATCAATAGTTTTTACTTTTTCTTGTAATAATTTGTATTCATTAACAAAACTAACAATATCTTTGTTAATTCCAAATACTATTTGATGACTATTATAATTTACATGATCAATAGTTAACAACTGACAAGGATTAAAAATATTAACAAATGGATTGGATAATTTAATTAAATTATCTTTATCTTTATTAAATGTTGTTTTGTTAGGATTATTATCTGTTTGTAAACTATAAACAAAACGGCTAACAAAATTATAAACAACATAAATAAACTGTGATTCTTTTATGTACGTATATGGAACTGCATAAACATTGTAATTTTTATTGTTTAAATCTTTGTTAATACCTTTAATAAATCTAATTTTCTCATTTTCATTATAAACATAATCAGTTTGATCACCGTTTTGAAAAACCTTTTTACAATTCAATTCACCAATCTTCTCATAAGGTTTTCAAATATTTCTAATGTCAATAGCAATATTTGGTGTAATATTAACTCAACTATATTGTGTTTTAGGAATATACAAATTTATATAATTTGACAAAATTTTATACCATGGTGGGGTTCTTGTTTTAGCATCATAACCGTCATCCCCATATGTATATGACCCAGAATTGCCTGTAGAATCAACATGAGAAATTTGTGATATTTGATTAAGTCAGGTATGTGAATTATTTTCTCCTAAATTATTAATTGAACCATAAATTGTTTTTGTACCCATACTAAATTCAACTTGATGACTATTAATGTTAGTAACTTCTCCAGCAGGCGAATTATCATGTCAATAAACAATCTGAAATAGTGAGAAATCATTAAAAATTTGCTCAATTTCACTAGAAATTTTTAGATTTTCTTGACTTTGATTAACAGATACATGAGAATTTTGATAAATTGGGCTAAAAAGCCCAATAGATGCATTTATTAGGTAATATATTGGATGTATTTTTTTAATAAAATTATGCATATTTAGTCAATTTTGTGGTCTCAATAATATAAAAATGTAGAAATAATGCAAAAAATGTGTATAATTAAAAAGCTTTTGTCTTTTTTAAGCTACAAAAGTAAGATAGTTCTTTGAAAACTAAATAGAATCCGTCAATTTTTTGAGAGTTTGATCCTGGCTCAGGATTAACGCTAGCGGTATGCCTAA
>ONDN01000010.1 GCA_900316595.1 uncultured Mycoplasmataceae bacterium
GGGCATATTAAATTAGATAGTGGTAATATAATCAGAATTGAAAGAATTCATTTAGAGGAAGATACTGCAAAAGAATTTACTAATAATGACAAAATTCATTTAGATTATAATCGTGCTGGTATGCCATTAATTGAAATAGTAACTAAACCAAATATTCATACAGCAAAAGAAGCTATTGAATTTTTAACAAAATTAAAAAGAAATTTAACTTTCTTAGATATTTCTAATGCAAAAATGGAAGATGGTTCGTTAAGAGTTGATGTAAATATTTCTATTGCTCCAGTTGGTTTGAATAAATTAGGACAACGTGTAGAGATAAAAAATCTTAATTCATTTGCTAATGTTGCTAAAGCTATTGATTATGAAATCAATAGACAAACAGAATTGATTTTAAAAAATCAAGAGATATTATTTTGTACAATGCGATGGGATGAACAAAATAATAAAACTACATTTATGAGAATGAAGACTACAGAAAGTCAATATAGTTTTATTCGTGAAACTAATATAGGTGATATTTATTTAAGTGATGAGTTTATAAATAATGTTAGAAGAAAACTTAATAAGTCACCAGATAAAATTAAAGAAGAATTAAAACAATTAAAAATTAAAGAAGAATTGATTGAACAATTATTAAATAATTTTGATTTATATAAAATATTTGAATTAGTGAATTCTGCAATTGATGATATTACTTTAACTATTTCATGGGTAATGGTTGAATTAATAAGTTACTTAAAATCTAAAAATAAACAAATTTCAGATTTACTCCCAAATCAAATTCAATTGATAATAAAACTTTTAAAACTTTTAAAATCTGAAGAAATTAATGGAAAACAAGCCAAAACAATTTTTCCTGAAATGCTTGACAATTTGAAAGAACCATCAGCTATTATGAAGGATAAGAATTTACTTCAAATAAAAGATGAAAAGGTTATTGAGGAATTATTAAATAAAATAATTGATAAAAATTTAAAAATGCTTGATCAATATGAAACTAGAGAAGAAAGAGTATTAAAATTTTATCTTGGAATGTTAATGGCAGAAACTAAAGGACAAGCAAATCCTAAAATATCTAACAACATCCTAATTAAGATTATTAAAAGTAGATTAAAAAAATAATGTCAGATATCATTGAATCAAAACTTGAAGTTAAAATTAATATTGGTGGTATAATTCTTGATCACTATAAAATTTTAAAACAAATAGGTAAAGGTGGGATGGACTCAACTATCTTTCTTGTTGAAGATATTAATTTTCAAAACAATTCACTTTCTTCAAAATATTTTGCTTTAAAAATAATTACTCGGACTAAAGACACAACTGATGAATCTTGAACAAGATATTATGATGAATGTGTAACATGCACAAGAATATCTCAATGTGAAAATGTAGTTAAAACATATGATATTAAAGAAATAGTTAAAGGTCAAAATATTGCTATTCTAATGGAATATGTTGATGGTTATTCATTGCGTGAAGTTATTGATAGAGAGGGATTATTAAGCATTCAGGAATCATTATTCTTGTTTAGAAAAATTTTAATTGCTTTAAAGGATTTACATAGTTTTAGCAGTAAAGTTATTCATAGGGATTTAAAACCAGAGAATATTTTGCTTTCAAAGGATAGAACAAATTTAAAAATTATTGATTTTGGTATTTCAACAATTGTTTATTCTAGTTTTGCTAAAGATAATGAGAAAGAAACCAAGGAATTTATAACGAATGAAAGTACACTTTATGGAACATATCCATATATTTCACCATCCTTATATAAGGCATATGCTCCAAATGTTCCAGTTGACCAAAAATTCAATGTAATCAATGAGCAGTGTGATTTTTTTTCAATAGGAATTATTTTATATGAAATGTTAACAGGTAATAAACCATTTGTTGGCGATCCTAATAAGCAGTCAACAATTTTATTACCTACAAAATATGATTTACCTCCTTTATCAAAAAATAACCCAAAAATTCCTAAAGCATTAGAGAATGTTATTTTTAAATGTATTGCATCTAAAGAAGAAGATTTATGTTATAGATATAAAAATGTTGAAGAAATAATTCAAGACATTGATAATATTATTAAATATCCTGATAAAGCTAAAATAGCTCCACTAATTAAACCATATTCTAAAAGAACAACTCAAGCAAGCTTTTTTGATGTTGAAAACGAAAAAACAAAATTGAAACCATACAATCTATTATGACTTTATTTATTGATAACTTTTTTAGTTGTTGTATTAGTTGTTGTAGTGATTACTTATTTATATTTGTTAAATTAAAATAATTATTTTTCAGTTTCAAGTTGCTTTATTGTATTCTCGTTATTTTCTTCAATAACAAATTCTTTACGATCTAAACATTTACTCTTAATTTGTTCAAATAATATTGGGTTATCTAATAAAAATTTAATTGTTGACTCTTTGCCTTGAGCTAATCGTTCTTCTTCAAAATAGAATCAAGAACCTTTCTTTTGAATTATGTCATAGTCTAAAGCATATTGAATTATTTCATCGTTATGATCAATACCTTGATCAAAATAAATATCTATATAAGCTTTACTTAAAGGTGGAGCCATTTTATTTTTAACAATTTTTGCAAGTGTTTTGATGCCAACACATTCACTACCTTTTTTTATTAGTTCAGCACGACGTAATTCAATTCTAATTGATGAATAAAATTTAAGTGCTCTTCCGCCTGTAGTGGTTTCATTATTGCCATAAAATATACCAACTTTTTCACGAATTTGATTGATAAAAATAATTGTGGTATTATATTTTGATAATAAGTGTTGGATTACTCTCAACCCCTTAGACATTATTCTTGCTTGTAAACCAATGGTTTGATCTGAAAATTTACCTTCAATTTCACTTTCAGGGACAATAGCAGCAACAGAATCAACAACAATTAAATCAATCATTCCTGTTTTTATAAGTGCAGAGATTAATTGAAATGTTTGTTCACCAGAATCAGGTTGTGCAAGTAACAATTTAGATAAATCAATTCCATTAGCAATACAAAACTTTGCATCTAAAGCATGCTCTAAATCTAAGTATGCACATTTTCCACCGATTGATTGACATGATGCAATAGCTTGTAATGCTAAAGTTGTTTTACCACAAGATTCATTACCATAGATTTCAATTATCCTTCCTCTAGGATAACCACCTATACCTAAAATTTTATCTATTTTAATACTTCCAGATGGAATAATATCAACAGTTTGATTATTATTAAACTTAGTAACATAACCCTTACCAAATTGGGTTTCAATTTTTTTAATGGCTTGCTCTAATAATTTTTCTTCATTCATGTTATATTTATTTTCCTTCCATTTATATAAAATGGAAAATAAATTTCTTTTTTAAATCTTTATGCTTTAAGTTTCTTTTGCAAACTATCTAATAGAGTTAAGAATAAACAAAATGCATATTTGTTTCTATGGCTAAATATTGTCGAACATGATATTTCCTCAAATGTGATGACTTCAGTAATAGTATTTGTGAGATTATCTTTATTAAGATTAATAATTTTATTAGTTAAAGAGTCAAAATTTTCTTTTAAATTTTTGTATCATGTATTTTTCTCAGAAAGTTTAGTATTATTTATTACATCTCTAAAGCTTTCAATTTTAAATTTCTTTGCTAATTCCTCTACTTTAAGTGAAAGAATATTTTTAATTTCATATCTCCCTTTTTTAGATTTAACTATTAAAACAGATCTAGTGATTGAAAAAGATAATGAAATACATGCAATAACAAGTCACACAACTGCATATGGTAGATATTTAGCTTGTGGTGTATCTAATACAAATAATAATACGGTAATTGAAATAGCAATTAATAGAACAATAATGTTTATTGATCAACCCATGTTAAAAATTTTTTGCTTTTTAAAAATTAGGAATTTATTACATTTTATAAATGTGACAAATTCAAAGATTGAAAGAATTAAAACAAAAATACCTGTAATTAGCAAACTAATTGCAATACCTAAATTAAATTTAGTTTCAAAGAACATATTAAATAATCTCCTTTAGTAATTTTAATAATTCTTCATATGCCATATGTGCCAAATCAATTCGTATATCATTACGTTCTTTTTCTTTAGACAATAATTCATAAACATATAGTTTATCAATTACACAAATACATAAATATGCAAATCCAACTGGTTTGTTTTCATCACATACAGGACCAGCGTTTCCAGAAATAGCAATAGATATATCAGTATCAAGAATTTTATTTGTGTTAAGTGCTAATTCTTCAACACATTCTTTACTAATGGCTCCAAAATTTTCTAATGTTGATTTTTTAACATTACAAAGTTTCATTTTTGCATAGTTAGAATATACGACAAAACCACCCTTTAAAGCTTTGCTACATCCTGGAACTCTAGCTAAATAGGAACTAATCATACCGGCTGTAACACTTTCAGCAGTAGAAATAGTTAAGTTATTTTTAATTAATAAATCAATAATTTCATTTTGTATGTAATTTGCCATTATTCCTCCTCTAAATTACCATCAAGTTCTATAATTAAATCACGTAGATAAGCAGCTTTTTCATATTCTTTGTTCTTAGCAGCAGCAAGCATTTCTTTGCGCAATCTCTTAATAGCTTTAGTTTGTTTTTCTTTACCTTTTTTCTTAGCATTATATGCTGCTTCCATTAATTTCATTTGTTCATCAGAAATAAAATCATCTCTAATTTCTTTAATAATTGTTTTAGGTATTATATGGTGCTTTTTATTATATGCGATTTGAATATCTCTTCTTCTATTGGTTTCATCAATGGCAATTTTCATGTCCTTTGAAATACTATCAGCATACATAATCACATGTCCATTAACATTTCGTGCAGCTCGACCAAAAGTTTGGATTAAAGCACGTGAATTTCTAAATATACCAGGTTTATCCGCATCAAAGATACAAACTAAAGAAACTTCTGGGGCATCTAAACCTTCTCTTAATAAATTAACACCAATAATAACATCATATTTGCCTCTACGCATGTCATTGAGGATTTTTGAACGTTGTAATGGTTTTAGTCCATGGTGAAGATAAGCTACTTTAATGTGTTTGTTTTTCAAATATTCTGTCAAAGTCTCAGCCATTTTGATTGTTAAAACTGTAACAAATGTTCTCTCGTTTTTAGTAATTCGTTTTTTAATTTGAGTTATTAAATCATCAATCTGATCTTTTGTCGGATGGATTTCTAAACTTGGATCTACTAATCCTGTAGGTCTTACTATTTGTTGAACAACAATGTTGTTGGATTCTTTTATTTCGTAATCATTTGGTGTAGCAGAACAATAGATAATATGTTTGATCTTGCTATTGAATTCTTTAAAGTTTAATGGTCTATTATCTAGTGCTGATGGTAATCTAAAACCATAATTAACTAATGTTTGTTTACGATTGCGGTCAGTATTGTACATTCCTCTAATTTGAGGAATTGTCATATGAGATTCATCAATAACTAATAATCAATCATTTTTATCATAGTAATCAAATATTGTATAAGGTGTTTCACCTTCTTCTCTTAATTCTAAATGGCGAGAGTAGTTTTCAATACCAGGACAAAAACCTAATTCTTTTAAAGATTCGATATCAGCTTTAGTTCTTTGTTCTATACGTTGAGCTTCTAATAGCTTTGAACTCTTTTTAAAATACTCTATTCTTTCATCAAGCTCTTTGGTAATTCTTTTAATTCCCTCATTAAATCTTGATTCATTCATAATGTATTCATTAGCTGGAGGAATAATAAAATATTCCTCTTTTTTTAACACAGATCCAGTTAATGAATCAACCAAATGAATTGATTCAATTATCTCTCCAAATAATGAAATACGAATAATATATGAATCACTTGTTCCTGGTGCGATTTCAATTACATCACCATTAATTCTAAATGTTCCAGGTTTTAAATCAATTTGATTACGTTCATATTGCAACTTAACCAATTGATATTGAAATTGTTTATAATTTATTTTTTCATTTTTCTTAATTAAGAATTTAAATTCATCATAATCATTTGGTGACACTGAAGCATAAATAGCAGCAACTGATGCAATGACAATAACTTTAGAAGAAGTAGCCAATGAATTAATTGTTGATAAACGCATCATTTCAATATCATTATTTCTTTGTGCATTTTTTTCTATGTATAAATCTAATGCTGGTTTGTATGCTTCTGGCTGATAAAAATCGAAGTATGAAATAAAATATTCAACGTTGTTATTTTTAAATAATTCTTTAAACTCACCATAAAGTTGAGCTGCTAAAGTTTTGTTATGAACAATGATTAGCGTTTTAGTTTGTAGTTTTTCAATAACATTAGCAATAGTAAAAGTTTTGCCTGTTCCTGTAGCACCTAAAAGAACTTGAGATTTTACATTATGTTTTATATTATCTACTAATTGATTAATAGCAGTTATTTGGTCAGCTATTGGCTTCAAATCTGTTGTTAATACAAATTTATTAACTTCATTATTTTTCATTAATGCTATTTTCTTTTTTAATAGTTTGTTCAGATTTTTCTTGCTGTTTTTTCATTGATTCAGCAATCTTGATTAAAGCATCTTTTGCATCAGCATTTTTTTCTTCATCAGAAGGAGTAAATTTATCTTTTGGTGAAGATGGTTTTAAATTCAAATTGAAATTTGGTTTATTATCAAATGCATTTTGAATGGTTTGACTAGTATTTTTATTTTTCAAATCATTGTAAACATTTATATCAATATTCAATGTATCAAGAACATTTGATAATTCATTAAATATTGCTTCATTAACACGAGGAACAAAGATATGATTAATTTGTTTTATTGTTATATAAGCAACATCATTTTTCATTTCATTAAAATGTTTATCAGCTTCTTCAACATAAATATTTAATGGTGATCTTTGTTCAAAACTTCTTAAGCTTACACCCTCACGAACTTTAACCATTAAATCAAGATGTCTAATTCATTGACTATCAAGTGCTTGGATCATTACATCTCTGAAAATTTTATTACCAGTCTCAGGGGTTAATAATTCAATACGCTTATCAATACTAATGCATAAGATATGGTATAGAATATTTATTGATTGACTAATTGTTTTATTTTGGAAGAATCCTGGTGAAACAAGATTGTAATTAAACAATTCTTTATTAATTGTATTAGCAAGTTGGTCATGCAATACAAAGATATTATTCTTTGGAGATTTTGCTAATTCCACAATGCTTTTAGCTACACTTTTAGCCATGTTCTTAACAATTTGAATGTTTGAAACATTTTTTAGAATTTGATCTCTTTGTTTATAGATCAATTCTCTTTGGTTAGAAAGGATACTATCATAGTCAATAAGATTTTTACGCATGTCAAAGTTAAATGATTCAACTTTTTTTTGTGCACTTTTAATTAAATGAGTAAAGTATCATGAGTCATAATAATCATCATCAATTTTCTGACTACTTTTTTCTTCTTTTTCGATTGCAAATCTTCTAAATAAAGTATCTTCCAATGAGACAAAGAATCTAGTTTGTCCAGGATCACCTTGACGGCCACTACGTCCTTTTAATTGATTATCAACACGACGTGATTCATGATGAGCAGTACCAATAACATATAAACCGCCTAATTCTTTAACACCAGGTCCAAGTTTAATATCTGTACCTCGACCGGCCATATTTGTTGAAATTGTAATCATTCCTTTTTGACCAGCTAAAGCTACAATTTTAGCCTCTTTGGCATTATTTTTAGCATTTAATAATTGAAATGGTAATCCTTTATTTTTTAAGAAGTAAACCAATTCCTCAGAATCTTCAACTGATTCTGTACCAATAAGTATTGGTTGACCTGTAGCATGAACTTTTTCAACTTCGCTTGCAACATGGACTCATTTACTAATTTTATTAGCAAATACATAATCATTTAAATCTTTTCTGACAACTGGTTTATTTGTTGGAATTGTAACAACAAGCATGTTGTATATTTTCAAGAACTCTTCAGCTTCAGTTGCTGCAGTACCACTTAATCCTGCAAGTTTGTTATACAAACGGAAGAAAGATTGATAAGTAATTGTAGCTACAGTTACGTTTTCAGGTTCAATCTTAACATTTTCTTTGGCTTGAATAGCTTGTTGAAGACCAGCATTATAACTTCGACCTTCAAGAACACGACCTGTAAATTGGTCAACTAAATAAATTTTGTCATCTTTAACAATATATTCAACACCACATCTAAATATTTTATTTGCTAATAAAGCATTTTTAATTTTATGGTATAGTGTTGAGTTCTCAAAGTGGAAAAGGTTTTTTAAATGATAATATGCTTCAGCTTTTTTAACACCTTCATCAGTTAAATTAACTGAATTTGATTCAGCATCAATTGCAAAATCTTTATCACCTAGTTTGCTAACAAATCGATCAACATCAATGTACATCGAAATGTCTTGCTTTGGTTGACCAGAAATAATCAAAGGTGTACGTGCCTCATCAATTAATACTGAGTCACCTTCATCAATAATGGCAAAATTGAGTTCTCTAATAACTTTATCCTCATATTTATTAACCATGTTATCACGAAGATAATCAAATCCTAACTCAGAGTTTGTTGTGTATGTTATATCACATGCAAACATTTCTCTTTTTTGATTGGTTGAAAAACTTGATAAGTTATAACCAACAGTTATTCCTAAAGGATTTAATGCTTGTGCGCAAAATCTAACATCACGTTGTACTAAGTATTCATTAACAGTAACAACATGTACACCACGTTTTAATAATGCATTTAAGTAAGCAACTAAAACAATAACAACAGTTTTACCTTCACCAGTGTACATTTCACAGAAATCACCATGATTAGCAACAATAGCACCAATAAGTTGAACTTTATAAGCAAAAATATGATGAACTCGATATATAGCTTCTCTTGCAGTGGCAATTGCTTCAGGTAATATATCGTCAAGACTTTGACCGCGTTTTAATCGATCAATAAAAACATTTGTCATGTTTGACAATTCTTTATTTGTTTTGTTTCTAAATTCAACTTTTAATGAGTCAATATAATCAGCTAATTTCTTAGCTCTTTTTAAGATTTTACGACTAGGCGAAAAAACGTTTCACTGACTTAAACTCATAGTATATATATTTTATATAATATAAATTATATATAAATTTAACATGGAAGATAGCATTATAACTATCAATAAAAAACTTAAAATTAACTATTTAAAGACTAAAGATCTTGTTAACGAAAAACAAGTAATAATTCACTTAAATGGTATTAATTTTAGCAATTCATTAAATAGATTTTGAAAAATGCCTATTAATGAATTACCTGCATTTTTATTTTTAAATTTACCAGGTAATGACCCAAAATTAAAACCATATAAATCTAACAAAAAGTATT
Organism: uncultured Mycoplasmataceae bacterium; assembly: GCA_900316595.1. GTDB lineage: Bacteria > Bacillota_I > Bacilli_A > Mycoplasmatales > Mycoplasmoidaceae > Malacoplasma_A. The sequence goes on from ONDN01000010.1 coordinate 9,400, forward strand.
TAAAAATAATCAATGGGTTTATTGGTGCTTTAAAAAAAGAATTTCCGAAAATACAAAAAATTTATATCACAGGCGAGTCATGAGGAGCAAACTTAGCTCTTTTATATGCTAAAAAGTACTCAAAATCAATAGATGGCGTTATATGTTGAAATGCTCCTAGCAAAATTAACAGCAAAATTTCTTCAAAAACAAAAACTCAAAATTTTAAAATAGGTATCCAACATTTATCGGGTTTAATATTTAATACAAATTCTAGATGCTTAACTGGAGATATGAAATTATTGACAAATAATAACATATTATTAAGGATTTATGCCTGTCAAGGAACTAAAAATTTAGGATTTACAAGATTAAATTTGGCTGCTTGATTTTCAATGAAACCTTCTTATAAATACTTAGAAAAGCATTTTAAATTAAATAAAGAATTACCAATTGTATATATTCAAACTAAACAAGACTGCTATTATGAACTTAATGCTGATAAATTAAATAAAATTAATAAATTTTCAAATGATAAAAATAAAATTATTCTTCAAAATGAAGGTATGCACTTACTTTCATTAGACATAAACGGTAATGATAAAATTATTTGGAACCAAATAAAATCAATGATAAAAAATTATTAATTATGGAAATACATTTTATATTGAACCCTATCTCTAATAACGGAAAATCATTGAAAAATTTTGAAGAAATTACAAATTTCTTAAAAGCTTCAAAAATTAAGCATTTTATTCACAAAACAAAATATAAACATCATGCAACAAAGATAGCTAGGGAATTGACATCTAAAAATAAACTTGTGCATATTATTTCTGTTGGTGGTGATGGTACACTTAATGAAATTTTAAATGGTATTGTCAATTTTAAAAATACTTATCTAAGCGTTTTGCCATTTGGTAGTGGCAACGATTTTACATTAAATTTTAAAGAAATAAAGCAAGATAATCAAATAGAAAATATAAAAAGACTAATTAAGCAAAAATCAATTTACATTGATTATCTAGTTGTGAACAATAAGAATAGATGTATGAATGCAATGGGCGCCGGAATAATTCCGAATGTGATTGAAAAATATATGAGTTATAAGCACTTTAGCCAAAAGACTAAATATAAATTAGCCACATTTTCTAAGTGCCTATTTTTTACAGTTCATAACATAAAGTATTCAATCGATAAAGGTAAGACATGACAAGGAGATAAAATCATATCTTTCTCAATAGGTAATGGTGAAACTGTAGGTGGAGGAATTAAATTAATCCCTAATGCTAAAGTAGATGATGGATATATAACAGTTTCAATACTTAAAAAAATTAGCCGTTTATCCACTCTTTATAATTTGTGAAAAATTAAAAAAGGCAAAACTTCAACAATTAAAACATATGAATCATTTAAGTGTAAGGAACTATTAGTAAGATTGGATAGAAAGCTTTATGATATTGATGGTGAA